>CAMDOY010000011.1 GCA_945903655.1 Rhizobium sp. Q54
GGCGGCCTGACGCCGGACAGCTCCAAGGACATCAACCTGCGCGCTGAAATGGAGCTGCTGGGGATCAGCCACAAATATATCAGCGGCTATCCCGGCGCCGCCGAAGTGCGCATGGCCCTCGAGAAGAACGAGGTGCAGGTGACCTCCGAGTCCCTGCCGACCTTCCGCATGTCCATCGACCCGGCGATGGTGAAGACCGGCAAGGCCGTTCCGCTCTGGTACGACACATCCGCGAAGTTCTGGGACAAGGGCCATCCCGACGCCATCGCCACCGGCGCCCTGCCTTTCGCCGCCTTTTATCGCAAGGTGAAGGGCGATCCGCCGAACAACGATCTGTGGCGCATGAACGCTCTGGTGGCGGAATTCGCGACCTCCCTCCTGCGCACGATCCACCTGCCCCCCAACCCGCCACCGGAGACCTTGGAGATCATGCGCAAGGCCGTCGCCGCCATGTCGCGGGACGCCGACTATCGGGCCGAGGCCCTGCAGATCCTGAAATATGTGCCGGGCTTCTCCTTGGGGCCGGAGGCGGAGAAGATCTATCTCTCCAGCGCCAATATCGATCCGGCTATGCGCGCGCTCATCCGCAGCTATGTGGAAAAGGGCTATGCGCTGACGGGCAAATAGCCTCACCCGCCGGGCGGACGCAGCACCACCAGCGCGTCCAGCGCCACCCCGCCCTCGCTCAGCAGCAGGAAGGGGTTGACGTCGATGGACTCCAGCACGTCGCCCAGATCGTGCGCCAATCGTCCCAGCGCAACGAGCGCCTGCGCATAGGCCTGCGCGTCAAGCGCGCCCGAACCTCGATAGCCCTGCATGAGCGCGCCCGCCTTGGTGCGGGCGATGAGGTCATGGGCCTTGGCGAGGTTGAGGGGCGGGGCGGAGAAGGCGACGTCCCGCACCAGCTCCAGCAAGACGCCGCCGCTGCCGCCCATGATCACCGGCCCCATCTCGGGATCGCGATGGACGCCCAAGACCAGCTCCAGCCCACCACTCACCATCTGGGCCACCAGCATGCCTTCCAGCGCATCCGCAAAGCCATGGGCGGCGAGATTGGCCTCGATGCGCGCCCAGGCTGCGCGCACGGCGTCAGCGTCCCGCAGATTGAGCTGCACGGCGCCCACGTCGGATTTGTGGGTCAGGGTGGCGCAGACGGCTTTCAGCACCACGGGAAAGCCGATGCGGGTCGCCAGCGCCACGGCGGCCTCCACATCCTGCGCCAGCCCTTCCTGGGGCAGTGGCACGCCATAGGCGGCCAGCAGGGCCTTGGAGCGGGCCTCGTCCAGCGCGAGGGGCGCCTGCAGCTGCCGGGCTTGCGCGCGCAGCTCCTGGGCCAGCGCAGGGACTGCGGCGCGCGCCTCTGCGTCACCACCGGCCAGCGCCTCCGCCTCGCCTCGCCTCGCGGCGCTGGCGATGGCGCGCAGGGCCTTGTTGGCCTCCTGCAGGAAGGACACATGGGGCGCGCCATGGCGGATGGCGCGGCTATGGGCGGTCTGGCCGTGGGAGGTCAGGGTGACGAAGGACAGGGGCTTGTGCCCGCCCTCCGCCACATAGTCCTCCACCAGCTTGATATAGGCCTCGGCGCGGTTGGAGCCGGGCTCGCGCGGAATGGCCTCCTGCAGCAGCACCATGTCGATGTTGGGGTCCGCCTGCATCGCCTCGATGCAGGCCTTGTAGGCCTGCGGGCTCGATAGCACGCTGAAGCCGCCGTCGATGGGGTTGGAGATCAGCGAGCCCACGCCCATGACCTTTTCGAGGCTCGCCACGGTCTGCGGCGCCAGCTTGGGGAAGCTGAGCCCATGGCGCTCCGCCGCATCCAGCAGCAAGCCGCGATAGGCCCCTGAAAGCGTCACCGCCCCAAGGCGCCGACCCGTGGGGGCGCCCGTATGGGCCAGCAATTCCGCCAGCTCCACGGCGTCGTCAAGGGTGTCGGTGCGGATCACGCCTGCGTCAGCCGCCACCGCATCGAAAGCCGCCACCGTACCCGCCAGCGAGCCCGTATGGGCCAGCGCCGCCGCCCGGCCCTCCTCGGATTGCCCGAGCTTGATGGCGATGACCGATTTGCCCGCCGCCCGCGCCTCCCGGCAGGCGGCGATGAAGCGGCCCAGATCCGCCACCGCCTCCACATAGACGATGATGACCTTGAGGGCGGGATCGCCCGCGAACCAGGCGATGTAATCGGCCACCTGCAGGCCCGCCTCGTTGCCTGACGTGATGAGATAGCGGGCCAGCATGCCGCGCTCCTCAAGCGCCTGATTGATGAAGATCATCACGCCGCCGGATTGGCCCACCAGCGCCACCTCGCCCATGTTCATGTCATGGGGTCGATCCTCGGTCAGGGTGACGAAGCTCGCGGGCTTGCAGACATTGCCCATGCAATTGGGCCCTGAAACCCCCAGCCCCGTGCGCGCGATCACCTCGCGCAGCCGCACCCCCAGCGCCGCCCCCGCCTCGTCATAGGCCTCGCCGAAGCCCGAGGAGAAGATCGTGGCGCTGCGGGCGCCTGCGGCGGCGCCGGACTCCAGCACATCGGCGACGGCGGCGGCTGGCGTCACCACGAGGATATGGTCGGGCGGCTCGGGCAGGGCGGCGAAATCGGGATAGCATTTCTCGCCGAGGATCTCGTCGCGCTTTGGATTGATCAGGAAGATGGGGCCGGGGAACTTGTAGCGTTGCAGATTGCGCCAGGCGCGCAGGGCCCAATTGCCCGGACGGTCGCTCGCTCCGACGATGACGACATTGCGCGGGGCGACAAGCGCCGCCACCTTGGCGCGGGAATTTTCAAAGGTCACGGCGTTGATCCATTCTTGCGGCGTTCAGTCAGCGGAACAGGTCCTTGGCGATGCGCGACCAATTGGCCATCTGGGGGTCCACCACATCCGGGCGCATCCATGTGGCCTTGAAGCCCCCGTCCTCGGGCCGCAAGCCGTTCTTCATGGCGGGAATCTTGCGGTTGGCGGGCAGATAGTCCGCGTCCTTCAGCACGGTCTGCCCCTCTTCCGACAGCAGGAACTCCACCAGCAGACGCGCCGCATTGGGGTGGGGCGCATCCTTCATGATTCCCAGGGAATCGAAGGCCACCGGCACGGGCTCCAGCGGCGTCCAGTCGGAGGGGGCGCCCTTGCGCGCGCTGATCACCGTATGATTGTTGAACATCATGAGACCCATGGGATATTCGCCCGCGATCACCTGATCGAGAATGGCGCGTGACGAAGCCTCCACATTGACGATGTTCTGTTTGGAAAGCGCCCGCAGATACTCCATCCCCTTGTCCGGCCCCATGCTCAGCATGATGTTGCCGACAAAGCCGATGGCGCCTGCGCTGGAATTGGGATTCCAGGCCATCTTGCCCTTCCACCGGGGGTCGAGCAGATCCTGATAGGTCTTCGGCGCATCGGCCTTCGAGACCAGCGTGGTGTTGAAGCCGGGCGTGAAGACGAAGAGCAGCAGCGCATGCCAGGCGCCGTCAGCGTCTTTCATCTCGGCGGGATAGTCGGCGGCGTTGGGGATTTCGATGCGCGCCAGCAGGCCCTCGCGTTTCAGCGGCACGTTGACGGTCAGCCCGTCGAAGACATCCGCCTGCACCCGGCCCGCCTTGGCTTCGTTCAGCAGGCGGATGGCGGTGGGGCCCTCGTCGTTGCGCGCGTAGTCGAGAGTGACGCCGGGATATTTCTTCTCGAAGGCGGTCTTGAGGGGGATCACCACCTGATTGACGATCAGGGTCGTGTACCAGAGCACACGGCCTTCTTTCTTCGCCGCTTCGATGAGCGCGGCGTCGGCCGCATGGCTCGAAGCCGCGCCAAGAAAAAGCACGCTGGCGGTCGTGAGAATCCGCAGCCAATGGGCGCGTTCGCTCATGGTGTCTCTCCCTGTTCTTGTTGGGTCCGGGCGCATTGATCAGGCCCGGTTGGCCATGTGGAGGCGGCGATGCCTCCGTAAAAAGGTCAGGCGGCCCGAAGGCCGCCTGCCGCAACTCAGGCTTCAGCGCCGCCCAGCGCCGAGATCAGCGGACCATCGGTCGAAACCTCATGGCTGGTGCGCAGCACGAAGCGCTCCGGCGGGGCGGCGGGAACATCGCCATACTGGCCGGAGATCGTCGTCTTCGGGAACATCTCCTTGAGGCGCGGATAGACCTCGCGGGCGAAGTTGCGGATGCCCTTCACGGTGTCGTCATGTTCGAGGAAGCCGGCCTGACCCATGATCAGCAGATGGCCATAGCCGCCCACATATTCGTAGTGGCGCTTGATCTGCTCATAGACCTGATCGGGCGTGCCCGCGAACATGAAGCCCGAGCGAATGGCCGCCTCCACCGAGGCGTTCTTGGAGAATTGGCTCAGGGGGTGCGAGGCGCCGCGCTGCATGGCCACATTGGCCGCCACCGGCACATAGCCCGGGGGGTTGGCGTATTGGGGCGCGACCTTGTTCGCGGTCACATACCACAGCAGCTTTTCGGCGCCCTCGAGCGCCTCCTGCTCGGTCTCGCCCACATAGACGAGGGCCGCATAGGCGAGACGATCATTCGGCACATCGACGCCGCGTCCCGCCTTGCGCCAGGCCGCGCGATAGGACTCGTAGATCTTCCGCGTGGCGTCATAGCCCGTGAGGAAGGTCGCCTGGATGAAGCCCTTGGCGCCCACTTCCGCCGCGCCGCTGGCGCTGGTGGTGGAGACCCACACGGGGGGATGGGGGTTCTGGTAGACGCGCGGCCAGACATTGATGTTGCGATGGTGGAAGAACCGGCCCTCATGGCTGAAGGGGCCATCATGGGAGGTCCAGGTCTTCACGATAAGATCCAGCGCCTCCCAGAAGCGCTCGTTCATGCGCACGGGGTTGCTGTTGGCGGGCGAAATCTCATAGGGCACGCCGCGCACGAAGCCTGCCTCCACACGGCCATGGGAGAGCACGTCGCAGAGCGCCATCTCCTCGGCCACGCGCACGGGCTGGCGGCGGTTGGCGATGGGGTTGCCCAGAATCAGCAGCCGCGCCGTGGTGGTCAGGCGCGCCAGCGCCGCCAGCACCATGGGCGCCGCCGGATCGACGCAGGTGGCGGTCTGGTGATGCTCGTTGAGCATGATGTCCATGCCCTCCTCCTCCGCGATCTGCCATTCGTGCAGATAGCGATCCCAGAGGGCGGCGCCCTTCTTGGGGTCGTAATTCTTGCTGGCGAGGCTGACGCGGATGGAGGGATAGGAGTCTGCTGGCGGCAGATAGGGATAGGCGGATTCGCTGAAGTGCCAGGCTTGCATGGGAATGCTCCTTGCGAAAGTGAATGAGGGCCGCGCGCGGCTGTTTCGTTAACCCAGGAAATCCAGCGCCATGCGCGCGAAAGCCTGCGGCTGTTCGATTTGCGGCGCATGCCCGGCTTCGGGAATGGTCGCGGTTTTCGCGCCCGGCACAAGGCCCGCATAGGCCTCAAGATAGGCGGCGCTGATCAGCCCATCGCTGGCCCCGCGCACGAAGAGCGTAGGCGAGGCCACGCGATGCAGGCGGCGCCTGAGTTTGGGATTGTGCATATAGGGTTCCCAGACCAGCAGGGCGAGCGTCTCGCGGTTGCGGGCGCTGATGGCGAGCTCCTCGTCCGACAGCATGGCGGGCTGCACCGCATTCTTGACGGGGTCATGGTACATGAGCTTGGGCACATCAGCCGGGGGCATCACATAGATGTCGGGAATGTCGAGCTTGTCGGTGGGGCCGGTCTTCACGCCAACGGGGCCGACGAGGACCACCTTGCCGAAGCGCTCGGGGGTCTTGGTCATCATCTCCGCCGCGATCCAGCCGCCCACGGAGCAGGCGATGACATCGACCTTGGTAAGGCCCATTTTATCCATCAGTTCCAGATAGATATGGGCGATGTCATCCACATGGTCGATCCAGTCGGGCAGCTGCGAGCCGCCAAAGCCCGGATGGGAGGGCGCGATGACGCGATGGGTCGCGGTCAGCAACTCCACATAGAAATCTTCCGGATTGAAGCCCCCGCCAGGATGCAGAAAGAGCAAGGGCGCGCCTGATCCGCCTTCGTGGATCTCGAGTTCGCAGCCCGCGATGGTGACAGCTGTGCGCTTCACGCTTGAACCTCCCTGTGAGCGCACCCGAAAGGGGGTCGCCATGGCTGAGCTCTTGAGAGCGTCAAATTCCAGAGGCAAGCTTATCTTGGATTGCTGGCTCCGCAACTCCAAAAGTTGCGGGCTGCGCCAAAAGACCACAGGCCCGGTGGCTGCGGCGCAAGATCATCACATCTTCGGGAGGATGGAAAACGGGACGGATCAAAACGAAGTTCGATCAGCCCTCAGGCCCTGCTGCGAACTCAGGCCGCCGTCAGCGCGACCTTGTAGCTGCCCTGCGTCTTGGCGGCGATATCCTCAAGGCTCACGCCATCGGCCAGTTCGACCAGCGTCATGCCGCCGTCGCCACTCTTGTCGATGGTGAAAACGCCGAGATCGGTGATCACCATGTCCACCACGCGCGCGCCGGTGAGCGGCAGGTCGCATTTATGGAGAAGCTTTGGCCCATCCTTGGCCACATGCTCCATCACCACCACGACTTTCTTGACGCCCGCGACCAGATCCATCGCGCCGCCCATGCCCTTCACCATCTTGCCCGGGATCATCCAGTTGGCGAGATCCCCATTCTCCGCCACCTGCATGGCGCCCAGAATCGACAGGTCGATATGGCCGCCGCGGATCATCGCGAAGGAATCGGCTGACGAGAAGAAGCTGGTGGTGGGTAGTTCCGTGATGGTCTGCTTGCCCGCGTTGATGAGATCGGCGTCTTCATCGCCCGCAAAGGGAAAGGGCCCCATGCCAAGCATGCCGTTCTCGCTCTGCAGCTGCACATCCACGCCAGCAGGAATATAGTTCGACACCAGCGTGGGAATGCCGATGCCAAGGTTCACGTAAAAGCCATCGCGCAGCTCCTTCGCCGCACGGGCCGCCATCTGTTCACGGGTCCAGGCCATGTTGACTGCTCCTCAGACGCGGGCGCGCGTGGTGCGCTGTTCGATATGTTTGACGGCTGCGGGCGTGTGCACGATGCGCTGCACATAGACGCCCGGGGTGATGATGTGGTCCGGATCAATCTCGCCGGGGGCCACCAGATGCTCCACCTCGGCGATGGTGACCTTTCCTGCGGTCGCCATCATCGGATTGAAGTTCCGCGCGGTCTTGCGATAGACGAGATTGCCCTCATGATCGGCCTTCCAGGCGTGGACGAGCGCGATGTCGGCGACGAGGCCCCGCTCCATCACATAGTGCTCGCCATCGAAGGTACGGGTCTCCTTGCCCTCGGCGATGATGGTGCCATAGCCCGTCTTGGTGAAGAAGGCGGGGATGCCCGCGCCGCCCGCACGGATGCGCTCGGCGAGGGTGCCCTGGGGGTTGAACTCCAGCTCCAGTTCGCCCGCCAGAAACTGCTGGGCGAAGAGCTTGTTCTCGCCCACATAGGAGGAGATCATCTTCTTGATCTGGCGCGTCTCCAGCAGGATGCCGAGGCCAATGCCATCGACGCCCGCGTTGTTGGAGATGACCGTGAGGTTCTTGGCTCCAGAATCCCGGATCGCCATGATCAGGGTTTCGGGAATGCCGCACAGGCCAAAGCCGCCAGACATGATGGTCATGCCATCCTTGATCAGGCCAGCAAGTGCGCTTGTGGCGTCGGAATAAACCTTTTTCATGGGATCGACGGCTCCATCGGCTGATGATTTGCAATAGCGCGCCCTTGCGTGAAGGCCAAGCCCCTTCTGAGGCGTCCGAGCGCCCCCTTTTTACGCTCAGCCCCTTGGACGGATGGCTGGGCGGCCTATAGTGTGAAAGTGCAGCGCAGCCTCTCGGGACCCCGGTTTCAACCCCATGCAGTTCATGAATGTCTATGTCCGGGTGCTCCAGCAACTCGGCCCCGAGCGGAAGCTGGCCCTGACCCTTGTGGGCGCCAATCTGGCGCTGGCGGGCGCCCAGTTCGCGGAACCCATCCTCTTCGGGCGGATCATCGATGTGCTGGCGGGGGCCCAGGCCCAGAACAAGACCTTGAGCTGGGCGGAGCTGACGCCGCTCTTGGCGGCCTGGGTGGGCTTCGGCCTCTTCACCATCGGCGCGGCGGTCCTGGTGGCGCTGCATGCGGACAGGCTCTCCCATCGGCGCCGGCTGGCGGTCATGGCCGATTATTTCGAACATGTGCTGCACTTGCCGCTGGGCTTCCACACGTCAGTCCATTCGGGGCGCCTGCTCAAGACCATGCTCGACGGCGCCTCCAACATGGCGAGCGTCTGGCTCTCTTTTTTCCGGGAGAACTGCGCCTCCTTCGTCGCCCTGTTCGTGCTGCTGCCACTGTCGCTTTTCGTGAACTGGCGTCTGGCCTCCCTTCTCATTGTGCTGGTTCTGGTGTTCGGCCTGCTGACGGTCTTCGTGCTGCGCCGCACGGAAGGGATGCAGGGCAAGGTGGAGCGCTACAACGCGGATCTCGCCGAGCGCGCCTCCGACGCCCTGGGCAATATCGCGGTCATCCAGAGCTTCACCCGGGTGGAGGCGGAGACCTCGGCCCTGCGCAAGGTGACGGCGGCGCTGCTCTCGGCGCAGATTCCCGTGCTGTCCTGGTGGGCCATGGCGGCGGTGGCCACGCGCGCCTCGGCCACCCTCACGCTGGTCTCGATCTTCCTGTTGGGCACGTCCTTGCATCTGCGGGGCCTCGCCTCCATCGGCGAGATCGTCACCTTCATGGGTTTCGCCACCATGCTCATCGGGCGGCTGGAGCAGGTGGTGGGCTTCGTCAACTGGGTGCTGCTGATCCTGCCCAAGCTGCAGGAGTTCTTCGAGGTGCTGGACACCCAGCCCAATGTGCGCGACCTCCCCGGCGCCAGCGACGCCGGGCGACTCACCGGGCGGGTGGTTTTCGATCACGTCACCTTCTCCTACGACGGGCGCCGCAAGGCGGTGCAGGACGCCTCCTTCGAGGTGGAGCCGGGCCAGACCGTGGCGCTGGTGGGCTCCACGGGCTCGGGCAAATCGACCACCCTGGGCCTGCTGCATCGCATCTTCGATCCCCAGGAGGGGCGCATCACCATCGACGGCATGGACATCCGCGACATGACCCTGCTGTCACTACGCCGGAACATCGGCGTGGTCTTTCAGGAGCCCATGCTCTTCGCCCGCTCCATCGAGGAGAACCTGCAGGTCGGTAAACCCGACGCCAGCGAGGAGGAGATCCAGCTGGCGCTGGAGCGGGCGCAGGCCACCGATTTTATCGCCCAGCAAACCGATGGGGTGAAGACCATCGTTGGCGAGCGGGGCAGGTCCCTGTCGGGGGGCGAGCGCCAGCGCCTGTCCATCGCCCGCGCCCTGCTCAAGGACCCGCCGATCATGATCTTCGACGAGGCCACGAGCGCGCTCGACGCCACCACCGAGCGCCAGCTGCAGGCGGCGCTGGACGCGGCCACGAAGGGCCGCACCACCTTCGTCATCGCGCATAGGCTCTCGACCGTTCGCAATGCTGACCGCATCATCGTCTTCGATCAGGGCCGCATCATCGAGACCGGCGCCTTCGACGAACTGGTCGCCCGCAACGGCCGTTTCGCGACATTGGCCCGCGCGCAATTCATGGCGCCGGAAGGGCCTGTGAAGGATGCGGCGGGGGTGGGGTAGGGGTGGTGAGTCAATAAACCCTGATCGCCGAGGACTCGATCTCCTCCCGAAGCACCCGGTGGATGCTGTCGCGGGTCATGATATCAGCCTTGCAGCCCAGAATTCCGCTTGTGTATTCCTTGACGTCCATCAACTGAAAAAGGCCGAGCTTGCCTTTGTCATAATCAAAGAAAAGGTCCACGTCCGAACCCTCTCGTGCCTCTTCCCTTGCGGTGGAGCCGAACATGAAGAGCGTCAGGACGCCCAGCTGTTTCAGCTGCGCCTCGTGCGCCTGCAAAAGGGTGATGGCGTCTGCGCGTTTCATGGAGGGAAATTATCAGATTTTGGGGCCGTCATCCAGATCCGCCCTTTACCCCGCCATCGCCGCCCCAAGGCTGCGCCACAACATATAGGCAGCGACCATCATGATCATCCCGGCGAAGACCATGTTCAGCAGGCCTTTGCGGGACGCCAGCGCGCTCGCGGATCTTGCCCCGATGAGCCCGCCCACCAGCCCGCCCGCAATGAACAGACCCGCCAGCGCCCAGTCCACAAGGCCCGAGACGGCGTAGTTGGCGGAGGTGGTCAGGCCGAAGGCCGTGACGGCCAGCAAGGAGGAGGCGACTGCATATTTGATCGGCATGGAGGTCGCCAGAATCAGCGCGGGCACGACGAGAAATCCCCCGCCGATGCCGAAGAAGCCTGACAGTGCGCCGCTCGCCAGCCCAAGCCCCACAAGCTTCGGCAGGTTCTCGCGCGACAGCTTCACATCGAGCCGCCCTTCCGTATCCCGGTGCTTCAGCATCAGCGCGCCCACCACGATCATCAGCACCGCGAAGAGCGCCAGCAGCCTTTGTCCATCCACCAGCTTGCCGAGGCTGGAGCCTGCAAAGGCGCCGATGACGCCGCTGAGGGCGAAGACGGCGCCGCAGCGCCATTTCACGTTCCCCAGCCTTGAATGGCTGACGAGGTTCATGGCGGCGTTCGTGGCCACGGCCACCGCGCTTGTGCCGATGGCCACATGGGGGTTATCGACGCCCACCACATAGACCAGCAGGGGCACGGCCAGGATGGAGCCGCCGCCGCCCACAAGGCCCAGGGTGAAGCCCACGGTCGAGCCCGAGGCGAGCGCAAGCAAAGTCGCGGCGAGGGTGGGGATCACGGGGCGCTTCGTCCGATCAGGCTCGTGTGGTCCGGGCGGGCTGGTTCCAGGGCGCCAGCATCAGCACCCGCGCCATGCCGCAAAAGCCGCTGACGCCCGCAAAGACGAGGCCCGCGCCGACGAAGGCGGGGATCGCCATGAAGCCGATGTTCACGAAGAGGCCCAGCATCACGCCAATGAACACAATGGACCCAGCCACGATCTGCACCTGACGCTGCAATTCGATCGGCTGGCTGCGGTCGGTGGCGACCGGCAGGCCCGCCTTCTTCCAGGCGTCGAGACCGCCCTCCACCACATAGGCCTCCCAGTCTCCGCCGAGCTTTTCGGCAAGGCGCGGGGCGTTGCTGGCGGTGCGCCCGCCGCTCTTGCAATGGAAGATCACGGGACGGCCCTGATGCAGGGCGAAGTCCGCTTCATCCAGCTTGGACAGGGGCATGTGGAAGGCGCCCGGGATCTTTTCCCGGGCATGTTCGCCGGCTTCGCGAATATCCACCAGCACGGCGCCCTGATCGAGCAGGTTGCGGGCGTCGGTGGGATTGAGGGTGGGAAGCGACATTTTATCTTCTCCGGTGTGCGTTTTCACGAGGCTGTGGGTGTGGGGCAGAACAATCGGTGCAGGGTCGCCAGCAGCTCTTCAACGCGCGGATCAGCGATCCGGTACCAAAGGGTCTGGCCCTCCCGTCGGAAAGTTACGAGCCCCTCAGCCCGCAGCTTCGCCAGATGCTGGGACAGCGCCGATTGGGAGAGGCGCGCCGCAGCGGCCAGGGTCGTCACATTGGCCTCGCCCAGTTCCTGCAATTGACAGAGCACGAAGAGGCGGCGTCCATTGGCGAGGGTCTGCAGGATCTCCGCCACCTGGTTGGCTTGATCCTGCAGGTTTTCCATGGGGTCGAGCTTGGTGACGGGAGCATTCATATGTCGAACCTCTAAATTAGGTGTTGCTAAATTAGAAAGTTCTTATATAAATGTCAAGAGGCGGGGCGGCGTCCCCCGAAAAATCGCAAGCAGGAGAGACGGCCATGGCGCAAATCCAGTCCGGCAAGCCCGTCATCAGGGGCTTCTTCGACGAGCCCACCAACACGATCAGCTACCTCGTGGCCGATCCGGCGACGGGCAAGGCGGCGATCATCGATCCGGTCTTCGACTACGATCATACGGTCGCCTCGGTGGACACGCGCTCGGTGCGCGCCATGCTGGAGGCGGCGAATCAGGCGGGCTATCAGGTCGAATGGGTTCTGGAGACCCACGCCCATGCGGACCATCTCTCGGGCGCCCCCTATATCAAGGCGAAGACAGGCGCGAAGATCGGCATTGGCGAACATATCCGCGATGTCCAGCGCATCTTCCGCCCGATCTTCAACGCTTCGGATCTGAAGACCGACGGCAGCGACTTTGATCATCTCTTCGTCGAGGGCGAGCGATTCAGGATTGGCGATCTGGAGGTCGAGGTTCTCTATGTGCCCGGCCATACACCCGCCGACATCGCCTACAAGATCGATGACGCCGTCTTCGTCGGCGACACCCTGTTCATGCCCGACTACGGCACCGCCCGGGCCGACTTCCCCGGCGGCGATGCGCGCCAGCTCTATCGTTCCATCAAGCGCCTGATGTCCCTGCCGCCGCAGACGCGCCTCTTCATGTGCCACGACTACAAGGCCCCGGGGCGCGACCAGTATGCCTGGGAGACCACCGTCGCTGAAGAGCGCGCGCGCAATGTCCACGCGCGCGAGGGCGTCAGCGAAGACGAGTTCGTCACCATGCGCAACACGCGAGATGAGGGGCTCGCCGCCCCGCGCCTGCTGTTGCCCTCCATTCAGGTTAATATTCGCGCCGGAAAGTTTCCCCCGGCGGAGGCCAACGGCGTTCGTTATCTCACGATCCCCGTCAAATTGAAGGGTGACGCCTCAGTGGGATTGTGACCGCCGCCTCAACCGCTCCCGTCATCCATGGGCATGGGCGTGATCTTCAGCGCGGTGAGCCGATTGCGTTGCTTGCGCAGAATCTCGAAGCGGAAGTTGTGGAACGAGAAGACCTGGCCTGGCTCGGGGATCGCCTGCGCCTCGTGAATCACTAGCCCCGCCACGGTGGTGGCCTCCTCGTCGGGCAGGCTCCAGTCCATGGCGCGGTTGAGGTCGCGGATGGGCACGGCGCCGTCCACGGTCACGGAGCCATCGGGCAGGGCGCGCAGACCCTGCACGGCGAGGTCATGCTCGTCGCGGATGTCGCCGACGATCTCTTCCAGAATGTCTTCCAGGGTCACCAGGCCCATCACCGAGCCATATTCATCCACCACCAGCGCGAAGTGAGTCTTGCGTTCGAGGAAGGATTGAAGCTGATCTTCGAGCGTTGAGGTCGCGGGCACGAACCAGGGCTCAATCGCCACCTCGTCGATGTTCAGCTTGCTCGCGTCCCCGTTGGCGGCGGCGAGCGCGCGCAGCAGATCCTTGGCGTGGAGCACGCCCACGATATTCTCCGGCTGGTCGCGCCACAGGGGCAGGCGGGTGTTGGCGGAGGCCAGCACCGCGCGCACGATCTCGGCGGGCGGGAGCCCAGCGTCGATGGTGCGCATGCGCGTGCGGTGGACCATCACATCCTCCACCGTCAGTTCGTTGAGCCCCAGCAAGCCGCCGAACATGTCGCGATGGCTGCGCTCGACGCTGCCCTCCTTGTGCAGCAGATCGACGGCGCTGCGCAGCTCCTCCTGCGGGGTCAGCACGGAGCCATGCTCGCCCGCGCGCAGACCAATGAGCCGCAGCACCCCGCCCACCACCGCGTCGATGGCGATCATCACGGGGGTCATGGCGTAGACGAAGATGGCGGCGGGCCGCGCCACGATCAGCGACATGCGGTCGGGGAAATTGATGCCGATGGTCTTGGGCAGCACCTCCGAGAAGATCAGCAGCAGGATCGTCATGAGGATGGTGGCGTAGATGACGCCTGCATCGCCGAAGAGGCCGGTCAGCACATTGGTCATGAAGGCCGAGGCGCCGATGTTGACGATGGTGTTGCCCAGCAGCATGGCGCCGATCAGGCGCCCGCGCGAGGAGAGCAGCCGGTTGACCAGCTTGGCGCGCTTGTCGCCGTTGCGCTCCAGCCCGTGCATGCGCACGCGCGAGGCCGCCGTCATGGCGGTTTCCGAGCCCGAGAAAAAGGCCGAGAGGGCGATACAGAAGGTTACGATAAGAACGGCGACCCACAGGTCCACCGGCGCCGCTTCACCCGCGCCATGCATGGTTCAACTTCCCAATTCGTCCCGGAGAAAATCACTCACCGCTTCGGCGGGGACGCCCTTGGCGATGAAGGTCTGGCCGACGCCGCGCGCCAGAATGAAGGTCAGCGCGCCGCGCTCCACCTTCTTGTCCTGGAACATGGCGCCGAGAATGGGCTGCGGGCCTGCGTTCCAGCCCGCGATGTCAGAGATGCGCGAGGGCAGGCCCACGGCGCGCAGATGGCGCTCCACGCGCTCAGCATCTTCCGGCGCGCAGTGGCCCAGCTTCGCCGAGAAGCGATAGGCGCAGCCCATGCCGATGGCGACGCCCTCGCCGTGGTTGAGGCGGGCGGTGTTGAAATGGGTCAGGCTTTCGAAGGCGTGGCCGAAGGTGTGGCCGAGGTTGAGCAGCGCGCGGTCGCCCTGTTCGGTCTCGTCGCGGGCCACCACGGCGGCCTTCGAGCGGCAGCTTGTGGCGATGGCCTGGGTCAACGCAGGGCCGCGCGCGAAAATCTCTTCCCAGTTCTGTTCGAGCCAGTAGAAAAAGGGCGCGTCGTCGATGAGCCCGTATTTCGCCACCTCCGCATAGCCCGCTCGGAACTCGCGGGGGTCGAGGGTGGCGAGCGTGCTGGTGTCGGCCAGCACCAGCGAGGGCTGGTGGAAGGCGCCGATCAGGTTCTTGCCATGTTCGGAATTGATGGCGGTCTTGCCGCCCACCGATGAATCCACCTGCGCCAGCAGGGTCGTGGGGATCTGCACGAAGCGCATGCCCCGGCGGATCGCGGCGGCGGCGAAGCCTGCGAGATCGCCGACCACGCCCCCGCCCAGCGCCACCACGAGATCGCCGCGCTCCATGCGCGCCGCGATGATCTCGTCGCAGACCCGCGCGAAGGTGGTCCAGCATTTGGACGCTTCCCCCGGCGCGATCACGATGCGGGCATGGCGGATCCCGGCGGCCTCCAAGCTCGCCTCAAGGGCGGGCAGATGGTGGCGCGCGACGGTCTCGTCCGTCACGATGGCGCAGGCGGCTTTCGGGGCGATCCGCGCGATCTGGGCGCCCGCCTCGGCGAGCAGGTCATCGCCGATGAGAATCTCGTAGCGCCGCGACCCCAGCTCCACCGGAACCATGGTGCGGCTCGTGGCGCTGGCGTCGCTGTCCTGCGGCTCGGCGGGCATGGCCTGTTCCTTCGGCGCATGCTGGAGGCGTGGCAGGGTTTCGAGCCCCCGCTCCAGCGTTTCCATGATGGCCTGAACCATGAAGTCATGGGGACCTTCGCGGGAGATCAGGCAGAAATCCGCGAGCGCATAGACGGGGTAGCGCGCATCGATCAGTTCGCGCAGGGTCTGTTCGGGATCGCGCGTGTGCAGCAGGGGCCGGTTGGGCCGCTTGCGCACCCGGCGCAGCAGCACTTCGGCGTCCGCCTTCAGCCAGATGGAGACGCCCTTTTCGGCGATCCGCTCGCGGGTCACGGGGTTGATATAGGCGCCGCCGCCCGTCGCCAGAACCCGCTGGCCGTCCGCCAGAATGCGCGCGATGACCCGGCGTTCCCCATCCCGAAAATAGGCCTCGCCATGGCGGGCGAAGATTTCCGATATGGTCATGCCCGCCGCCGTCTCGATCTCCACATCCGCATCCACTAAGGGCAGGCCAAGGGTCGCGGCCAGCCTGCGGCCGATGGAGGTCTTGCCCGCCCCCATCATGCCGACAAGCACGATGGAGCGGCCTTCGAGCTTTTGCACGAGGTCGGCGGAACGTGATTGAAGGTCCGGCTCCGGGGGAGGGAGCCGGTCGGTCGGGTCGTCTGTACTCAGGTCGATGGCGCCAGTCATGGCCTTTATGTAACACGGGCGCGCCGCAGAATTAAGCGGGGGCTCGCGCTTATTGCTTTCTACTTCCGGTCATGTTCGAAAGGGGGGCTTTCTCGAAGGGTCGACCAGCCTTGCCCAGTCTGATTCGTTTCCTCCTTCTCATTGGCGCCCTCGCTGCGATCGGCTGGGGGGGCATGCTCGCCCTCGTCACCTTCGTGGAGCCGGAGCAGCGCGAGATGACCCAGGTCGTCCCGGCCCAGAAGCTCACCGGCAAGTAGGCGCCCCCATGGCGCCCCCCAAGGCCTCCAACTTCCGTTTCGCCGAATCCTTTCTCGACATGATCGCCGCCGAGCGAGGCGCCTCGCGCAATACGCTGGACGCCTATCGCGCTGATCTTGCTGACTATCACGCCTTTCTGGTGGGGCGCGGCGCGGGGCCTCTGGATGTGGCGACCGAGGGGGTGCGCGCCTATCTGAGCGATCTGGCGGCCCGGGGCTTCCAGCCCTCCTCCTCCGCCCGGCGCCTGTCTTCCGTGCGGCAATTCCACAAGTTTCTCTATCTGGAGGGACGGCGCGGCGATGACCCCACCGTGGTGCTGGAGGGCCCCCGCCAGGGCCGCCGTCTGCCCAAGGTGCTCAGCGAATCCGCCGTGGACCGGCTGCTCACCGTGGCCGCCGAGGGAATCGACGATCCCGCGCGGTCCTGGGGCGAGCGCCTGCGGGCGGCGCGCATGGCCTGTCTGCTGGAGGTGCTCTACGCCACGGGCCTGCGCGTGTCCGAGCTGGTGTCCCTGCCGCGCCGGGCGGCGCGCAGCGCCGAGCCCCTGCTGGCGATCAAGGGCAAGGGCGGGCGGGAGCGGTTGGTGCCCCTGACCGGCCCCGCCAAGGCCGCCATCGCCCGCTACCGGGCTCTTCTGGAGAACCCGCCGGGCGCGGACAAGGGGCGGGGGCCGGAGGTCGCGGGCGCCGCCGGGCCCTGGCTGTTTCCCGCCGACAGCGAGAGCGGCCATCTGACGCGCCAGGCTTTCGCGCGGGATCTCAAGGTGGTGGCGGGCGCCGCCGGGATCCCCGACAGCCTCATCAGCCCCCATGTGCTGCGCCACGCCTTCGCCAGCCATTTGCTGCAGAACGGGGCGGATTTGCGGGTGGTGCAGGAGCTGCTGGGCCATGCGGACGTCTCCACCACCCAAATCTACACCCATGTGCTGGACGAACGCATGAAGGCCATGGTGCGCGATCTCCACCCCCTCGCGGATGGCTAGACCATTGCCCTTCAGGCGCAAAACTTGACTTCCGGGAGGGGAAAAGACAGGGTCCGCCGCTCCTTCCAACCGGTGCTCCCCCCATAGTCGCGTTCAGAGATCTTCCACGCCATGACGATGCGCAGTTATCTGGATTTCGAAAAGCCGGTCGCCGAACTTGAGGCCAAGGTCGAGGAATTGCGGCAGCTCGGCAAGAAGGGCGACGCGGTCGCCATCGGCGATGAGCTGACCCGGCTGGAGGCGCGCGCCCACAAGGCCCTGGTTGACATCTACGCCGCCCTCACCCCCTGGCAGAAGACGCAGGTCGCCCGTCACGCGCAGCGCCCGCATTTTCAGGATTATGTGGACGGGTTCATCACGGATTTCACGCCTCTGGCGGGGGATCGCAAATTCGCCGACGACGAAGCCATCGTCGGCGGCTTCGGTCGCTTCCGGGGCCAGTCGGTCTGCCTGCTGGGGCAGGAGAAGGGTTCGGACACCCAGAGCCGCATCCGCCACAATTTCGGCATGGCCCGGCCCGAGGGTTATCGCAAGGCGGCCCGCCTCATGGAGATGGCCGACCGTTTCAACCTGCCCTGCATCGCGCTGGTGGACACGGCGGGCGCCTTTCCCGGCATCGACGCGGAGGAGCGCGGCCAGGCCGAGGCCATCGCCCGCTCCACCGAGGCCTGCCTTGCGCTGGGCGCGCCCAATGTGGCGGTCATCGTGGGCGAGGGTGGGTCTGGCGGCGCGGTGGCGCTGGCGACGGCCAACCGGGTCCTCATGCTCGAGCATTCCATCTACACGGTGGCTTCCCCCGAAGCCTCGGCCTCCATCCTGTGGCGCGATTCGGCGCGGCGGCAGGAGGCCGCCCAGAACATGAAGATCACCGCCCAGGATCTTCTGCGTTTTGGCATCATCGACACGATCATTCCCGAGCCGCCGGGGGGCGCCCATCGTGATCCCGCCGCCGCCGTGGCGGCCACGGGCGCGGCCATCGAGAAGGCGCTGAAGGCCTTCAATGGCATGGAGCCTGACGCCATCCGCGCCGCCCGGGCGGAAAAATTCCTCGCCATCGGCCGCAAGGTCTGAGGGTTTTCCCCGTCAAGCTTTTGATTTGCGTCATCTCGCCTTTGCAGTAACCTTCGCGTAAGCTTAGGTCTGGTAAATCTGCCTGCGGCCCTCGCGGTCGGTTCGATTCAAGATTGGGCGTCCATTGAGTTTACAGGGATCATCGCTTCGGATGTCCGCTGGCCTCGCCAGCCGAATCGCCGTGCTGGCGGTCCTGAGCGGCCTGCTTGGCGGGTGCGAGGAGAGCCTGACGCGGAGCAATGGGCGGTCCACCGCGCCCATCCCCTCCAAGGTTCTGGCCCTGATGAAGGAAAAGAACACCGACGCCCACAAGCCCATCCTGATCCGCGCCTTCAAGAAAGAGGCGGAGCTCGAGATCTGGAAGCAGCAGGCGGACGGGCAATACACCCTGCTCAAGACCTATCCCATGTGCCGCTGGTCCGGCCAGCTGGGTCCGAAGGTCAGGGAGGGCGACCGCCAGGTGCCCGAGGGCTTCTACACGATCACGCCGGGCCAGATGAACCCGAACTCGGCCTATTATCTGTCCTTCAATGTGGGCTATCCCAACGCCTATGATCGCGCCCACGGCTATACCGGCGGCTCCATCATGGTGCATGGCGCCTGCTCCTCGGCGGGCTGTTTCTCCATGACCGACGAGCAGATCGCGGAGATCTACGCCATCTCCCGGGAGGCTTTCGGCGGTGGCCAGCGCGCCATCCAGATGCAGTCTTTGCCCTTCCGGATGACGCCGGAGAACCTCGCCAAACATCGGTTCGACCCCAATATGAAATTCTGGAAGGGTCTGAAGGAGGGTTCGGATCAGTTCGAGGTTTCCAGGCAGGAGACGAGGGTCTCGATCTGCGAGCGCCGCTATGTCTTTGGTCAGACGCCCACCGATGGACGTCCGGTCCGGGATGCGCAGGCGGCTTGCCCGCCCATGCAGCAGGATCAGCAACTCGCCGATCTCGTGGCCGAGAAGCAGAAACAGGACGAGGCCAAGGTCGCCGAACTCGTGGCCTCCGGGGTGAAGCCGGTGCGCATTGTTTACGCCGATGGCGGTCAGCACCCTGAGTTTTCAATGAAGGTCAACGAGTTGAGTCGGCCTGAAGCGCTTGAGCAGGCGCCTCGCGAAATCATCGTCGATGAAAAGGGGCGGCCGGTTCCCGCCGCTGTCCAGATCGCCGCCGCCAAGCCCGTGAAGCCCGAGGCCAAGCCCGTCCAGACGACAGGCAAGGCCGACACTCGCCAGCAGGCGGTCACCTCCGTACCCGCTTCTGCGCCGGCGCCTGCGGCCATTCCCGCGCCAGCGCCGGAGGAGCCCTTCTACAAGCGGCTCCTGTGGTCGTCGGACCCCGCGCCGCAACCCGTCGCCTCCCAGCCCGAGCCCTCCGCCCGGCCCATTCCCCTGCCGCCCCGGCGCCAGGCGACGGCGCCCGCGCCCAAGCCGGAAGCCTCTCTGGCTCCCGGCGGCAAGGTTGTCGCGACGCTCGAGCGCTAAGTCGCTCAAGGTTCAATTGCAGACGCGCACCAGACGCTCGCCCGCATAGCGACCCCAGGCGTCGTAGACGGGCCTTGCGGCGCGATGGCACACGGGGACGTCATAGGCGGGGTAGGTCTCATAGACGGGTTCGGCATAGGCGCGACGCGAGGCGCCCACCGCCAGAGCCCCCAGCGCCAGCCCGCCAATGATCCCCGCCGCCACGGCGCCGCCATTCCAGCCGCGATGGCCACGGTGGCCCCGCCCGCCGCGTCCGCCATGCCAATCGGCCATGACCGGCGTCGCGGCCAGGATGGCGGCCAGGGCCAGGCTGGCGGCCGAAGCGGTCAGGGTTTTGCGATTGGTCATCTGTGTCTCCCCTCAATTCCGGCCCCTCGCCGGATCCATGACTTAATCTGCGCCCTGCGGGCTGAACGGGGCATGGCCGGGCCGTTCATCCCCTGTTTATCCAGCCAGGGCGCGGGGCTTTTCGGGGCGGAGCGACCCCGGATCTCGTCTCGTTGCTTTTCAATGGGATGCGCCTTGACTAGAATGGTTGCACGCAACCTCAGAGAATCGGGCGATCCCTATGAAGAAAGTTCTGACCTGCTCTGCGCTTTTCGCCTTCCTCTTCGCTGCAGCGCCTGCGGGGGCGAAGGAAGTGCAGATGATCTGCAAGAACCCGAAGATCTCCTATGTCGTCAGCTTCGATACCGACACCAAGGTCTTCAAGACCACCAACACCGCGATTGGCTCCGACATCACGGTGCGGCGGGTCCAGGATGACGCCGACGGGGTGCTGGTCTGGACGGCGACCGCCGTCTTCGGCGGCGAGCGTGAAATGCTCGCCTTGTTCGGCCAGGAAAAGTGGATGAAATATTTTTATGGCAATGGAAGCATCCAGACCGATCCTTGCCGCTAGGGAGCTGGCCCGGACGGCAGAGGCTGACCCCGTACGCCTGCGCTGCGGCGCCCTCATCGCGAAAACGCCAGATCCTTTCCCCCTTGGGGCCTGATTTGATTGACAAGAGCAAACCATTGGCCTTAGCGTCCGATCACGAAAATTTGTTCAAGAGGTGATCATGGCCGCTCTGAGTGATAAAGACCTGACCGTCATTCTTGGTGATGGCTTCGTACCCGGCGCCTCGACGCTGCATGAGCAGTTTCTCAGGACGGTCGAGCCCAAGCCGCCCGCCAGCCTGACCCGCACGGGCGCCTATCTGTGCATCGCGCTTGCGCTCCTTTCCGTTTTCGGGGCCGCCTATCTCTCCGTCATGGCGTCTGACAAGAACGCCGTCGTCCCGATCGCCGCTTTCTCGGTCGTGGCCTGTGGCTATGTGTTGTGGAGCTGCATGAAGGTGCTGCAGGGCTTCAACACCGGCTCCAATCGCATCAACTGCGTTCTGGCCATGATCACGAATTCGCTGATCGGCTCCATCCTCGTGCTTTTCGCCGATTTTGGACAGCCGACCCAGTCGATCATCCTGTCGGCCTTCGCCATCGCCAGCCTGGTGGCCATCTTCGCATGGTTCTGGCAGACGACGGATTGCATCGACTGAGGAAAGTCTTTTCTCACAAGCGTTGAGATGAGGGCGGTGGATGTGTTCCACCGCCTTTTTTGCATCCTTTCGGGCGCCAGGGGATTTGGCCCCCGGTCCCGCTGGCCGGATCGCTCTTGATCGGAAGGGGGGCCCGGTGAGGGCTCCGGCCTTACGCCGCCGCGCCAAGCCCCAAACGGGCGGCGATGGAGGCGAGATAGTCCTTCGGGGAGGCGCCCTTGTAAGACAGGTCCAATCCCGAAGACCCATAACGCAAGTCGGCGTCCTCATCCCCGATGGACAGGAACAGGTCCGTCAAGCCGTCAGCGGCGCTGGCGCCTTTTTCCCGGGAGGTCTGCTCATGGGCCAGGGTGTAAAGGGAGGCCTTCTCCCATGTGACGGCGTTTTCCTTCAGCGCATGGGCGGTTCGCAGATCGTTGGCGAGATCGGGATTCTGCGCCAACACAGCCTCGATGCTGGCCTTCTCGGGATGCTCGTCGATCACAAGGCTCCCCGTGGAGTCAAAAGACAGGCTTATGGGGGGTGCATTCGGGATATTCCCGAGCGCAAAGGTCTGATCGAGTTTCTGTCGCACATCCGCCAGCGCCAGATCCGCCACCCCCATCAGATCTTCCGTGCGGATGCCCTGGCCGCCATTGGCCGCGCCGAGGTTCCTGGAGACGGAGGCCCAATCAATCTCCGTCTCGGCCTCGACGCCCGCAACAGGATCCAGCGCCCGACCCGGCGCCTCGCTCCGCCTCGCAGTTCGCGGCCCATAACCGGCGCCGAAGGGCGCGCCCTCGTTCATGGTGAGGGCGGCTGAAGTGTTCATCCGGGTCAGGCTGGCGTCATAGGCGGCCAAAGCGTCCCGCGAAATCGACACGGTGACGCCCGCCTGCGCTTTGGCCGCATTTTCGTCAACAGCCTTCGTCTCCGCCATGGCGGGGCCGTTGAGGCCGCTGGCCTTGATGAAGGGTTGCGCGCCTGAAAAATATCGAGAACCCAGATCATTTGAAAGATTGCTGACGCTCATGAGCGGCCCCTTTGAGGGCAAAACAGCAATCTCCGTGCCAAAGGTGCCAAATTATGGCGGGAAGGCCTTTGATCGACGCGTTGCGGGCGGCAGGAAGAAGGGGAGCGAGAGAGGGCGTGGCCTTAATTCAAACCTTTCGCCCCTCTTACCTGGCGCTAGGGGCGGGGTTGCATGGATGATCCCGGTTCACTCGTTCAGGCGAACACCCCATGACAATGCTTGTACTGCTAATGCGTCTATTTTTAATCAGTAAAATCAATGACTTACAGAGGCTAAATTTAACTGTACAGGTTTTGTATAGGTTTCGCTTTGAAAGTTCTGTCCTGCGTGCGCCAAAGCAGGCGCTACAAGGGCTTAAAGCACGCAAAATTTACGCTCACAGAACGCAGCTCGCAACCTCATAAAATATAACAAAGATGAGCCAGGCCGCTAAGTCATTGAAATCAAGTGTCTAAAACGCCCAATCTTAGAGGTCGTCCTGCCCAGCATCAGAATGCATACTAAATGCAGTGAAAACATGATGTTAGGAACTGTAGCGATGAAACAGGCACCCGTACTAAACGAACGCGAAAAGCAGCGCATGCTGCAGCACTTGCAGCGCACAAGCTATGCAGCCCGTAATCGCTGCATGCTGCAGCTGAGCTGGCTTGCTGGCATGCGTGTTGGCGAGATTGCTGCGATGGACATTGGCGACGTCGTTGGCGCTGACGGCGCGATCCGCACTGAAATCCAGCTGCGAGCTGACCAGACCAAAGGCGACCAAGCGCGGACCGTGCTGGTCAACAGCCAGCTGCAGGCTGAGCTGGAGCGTTACGTAAAGACTCTTAACAAGCGGCTTGAACCAAAGCGCCCATTGATAGCCAGCAAGACAGGCAAGCGTTTTTCAGCAAACGGGCTGTGCCAGCGGTTCTTGCAACTTTATGACGCTGCTGGCTTGGACAAGCTGACCAGCCACAGCGGACGCCGCACTTTCATAACGGGTTTGGCGCACAAAGGTGTCAACGTAAGGGTATTGGCAGCTTTAGCTGGGCATCGTAATATTGCAACAACACAACGTTATATCGAACTCAACGACCATGTGCTGCGCGAGGCCGTAGAGTTGGTTTGAGTGCAAAGGGAACATCAGATGGAGCCAAGATACAAGATTGTTTACATCATTCTTGGCTACGTCATGGCGTCGATGCTTGGCAATGTAGCTGCTTATGGCCAAGCATCTATCGAGAACCAATATGATGGTGAGTGGCTCGCAAAAGTAAGTTGTACAGAATCCATTTATCGACGACCGCCGTTTACATACCAAGCAAAAATACCCGTAGAAAAAGGACGAATTCAAAAGACTTTTCACGACAATCAAGAAAATACAATCACAACAAACACATGGACAGGAAGTTTTACAAACAATGAACTTCAAGTTGAAATCAATGGGTCAAATAGCAAGGGAGAAAAGTGGCGTTATTTGTTAAAAGGTGGCTTGAATTCGCCTTATGCTGTTTCATTAATAGGACCCTATTTTGATGCTCGCGGCAATCAAAGCCGCACCTGTAATATCGCTTTTAATTCAACCAAACCAGACGAGTTGCGCCAAGCAGCCCACAGGGCTGAACAGGAAAACGCACGCCTCAAACAAGAACTGGCCAAAAAAGACCAAGCCCTAGCTGCGGCGCAAGCCAGCGCCGTCGCGGCACGCACACAGGCGCAGCAGGAGCTCTCGCAAGAGGCGCAGACTGCCATTGATGCGCAGCGCCAAGCAGCACAACGAGCTGAGCAAGAAACAGCACGCCTCAAGGAAGAGCTGGCGCAAAAGGACCAAGCTCTAGCTGCGGCGCAAGCCAGCGCCGTCGCGGCACGCACACAGGAGCAGCAGGAGCCCTCGCAGGAGGCGCAAGTCGCCATTGATGCGCAGCGCCAAGCAGCCCAAAGGGCTGAGCAAGAAACAGCACGCCTCAAGGAAGAGCTGGCGCAAAAGGACCAAGCTCTAGCTGCGGCGCAAGCCAGCGCCGTCGCGGCACGCACACAGG
>CAMDOY010000012.1 GCA_945903655.1 Rhizobium sp. Q54
GTCACGTAACGCCCTTGGAACAGATTGCAACAAGCGATTTCAACATAAACTAAGCAAAATAATATTCTGCGTCAGCCCCCCCCAACAAAAAAACCGCGCCCTCCCGGACGCGGCTCCCCTCACCCACAGCAGCAGCGCCCCCGGCGCCGCCCCTCACTTCTTCACATAGGGCCCCAGCGCCTTCGCAGCTTCCGTCACGAAGCTCTGGTCCAGCACCTGCTCGACCGCAACGGTCGCGCTCGCCACATCGCCGGTCTGCTTGAAGAAGGCGAGGTCCTTGCGCATGCTGTCCACGTTCAGCGCGCCATCGGGGTTCACGCCATGCATGGTCATGTTGCGCAGCACTTCAGGGCTCTTGATGACCGTGCGTTTGGCGAGGATGGCGATGATGTCGTCGGCGCCCGGGCCCTGCAATTTGCCATTCACCATGGCGTCGTTGAAATCGCGGGCGGCGCGCAGATAGGCCTTCATGAAGCGGGTCGCGACTTCCTTGCGCTTCTGCGCGAAATCGCCCGAAAACATGATCGTCGCGGTCTGGGCGTTGGGATAGAAAGCGTCGTTGCCGGTCAGAACCACGGCGGCGCCGAGGCGCTGGATGTTCGTCGTGGTGGGCTCTGTCGTGATGGAGCCGTCGATGGCGCCGTTCTGGAAGGCGGGCGCATGCTGGGGGAAGCCCAGATAGATCTTCTCGACATCGTCGTATTTGAGACCGACGCTCTTCATGGCCTCGTTGAGCACGGAGGCGTCGCTGCCGCCTGCGCCGGTGATGGCGACCTTGCGGCCCTTCATGTCGGCGAGGCTCTTCACCTTGCCGCTGTCGATCAGCTCCTTGCGCACCAGAAAGGCCTGGAAGGGCGCGCCCTTCACATTGGTCGCCTTGTCGGCGACGAGCTTGATGGTGATGCCGCGCTCCACCGCGTTGTAGAGACCCGCCGAGGCCGCGCCGCCGCCCACATCGAGCTGGCCCGCGCCCATGGGCGCGACCATCTTGGCGCCCGTGTCGAATTCGACGAAATCGGCCTCCAGGCCTTCGGCCTGAAAGTAGCCCTTGTCCTGCGCGATGAAAAGCGTGCCATCGCTCACAGCATTGACGATGCCGATGGTGACCTTGTCGGCGGCGATGGCCGCTACCGTCATCAGAGCAAGGAGTGTTGCGCCAAGGGCGCCGCGCAGACCAATCGACATGATATCACCTTTTCCTGTGAAAACGGCGCGGGCGTCGAAACGCGCCGCGCCGCCAAATGATTTGACCGACGAACTTACTTGTCGGTCTTGGAGAAGCCCGGGCCCATGTTCCAGTCCTGGGAATAATAGGGACGGTCCGTCAGACGGCACCAGTTCTCCCAGCCGCGCTCGAGGGTGAAGCCCGCGCGTCCGCCTGAATTGGCCGCGACTTCGCCGTCTGCGAGCGGCTCGATCTCGCCATCGCCCAGCTGGTAGGCCTTGATCAGCATTTCCGCGTTGATCTCCATATAGATCGACGTGAAGACCACTTCGCGCAGGCTCTTGCCGACGACGACGCTGCCATGGCCACGCATGAGCGCCACCGTGCGATGAGCGAGCGAGACAGCGAGATCCCGGCCCATCTCCATGTTGGTGACGAGCAGATTGGTCGTGCCGAACTTGTGCGCGATGTCCCAGGTGGGGATATCGTTGCCGATGGGCGCGCACATATGCATGATCGGGCGCATCTTCTTCTTCGACTGCACGGTGAAGGGCACGACGTTGGGGCTGTGGTTATGCACCACCGCCATCACATCAGGGCGCGCCTCGTAGATGGAGCCGTGAATGAAACGCTCCGAATAGGGCTTGCCGGGATTATGGCCGACGATCTGCCCGTCGAAGGTGAATTCGGTGATGTCGTGCAACTCCACGCAATTTGGGGCGCGGGCGCGAGACAGGAAGAAGTGATTCGGATTTTCCGGATTGCGCATGGACACATGGCCGAAGGAATCGACCACGTGATGGTAGGCGAGCACATGGTTCGCCGTCACAAGATCGTCCTTGAGCTTCGCAAGATCAGTCATAAGCATCGCCCTCCCAATACCAGGGCCACAGGCCCGAATGGCGCGTTCTAGCACACCTGAGGCGTACGGGAATGGGTTTCCTGCATTTTGCGAGGGGGAAAGGCGCGATGGGTGTGTCCCCTAGCCCCCGCCCCCGAACACCGGAGGGCGCTTGGCCTTGAAGGCCTCGACGGCTTCCCGGAAATCGGGCGTGCGGCCCGCTTCGCCCTGCAATCTCGCTTCAAGCCGCAACTGGGCCTCCAGATCCTGCCCGTCGCTTTTGCCGAAGGCCTCCTTAATCAGGCGATAAGCGGTCGCGGGGCCGCTGGCGAGGCCACCTGCGAAGGCGCGCAGGTCACCGGCGAAATCGCCGTCCTCGAAGACGCGATAGACCAGCCCCATGGCCTGCGCCTCCTGCGCCGACACCCGGTCGCCGGTCAGCGCCAGAGCCAGCGCGCGCTTCGCCCCCACGATGCGCGGCAGCATCCAGGTGCCGCCCACGTCGGGAATCAGGCCGATGCGCACGAAGACCTGCTGCATATAGGCCGCGCGCGTCGCGACCACGATGTCGCAGGCCAGCGCGATATTGGCGCCCGCGCCCACCGCCGGGCCATTCAGCGCGGCGATGGTGACCTTGGAGAAGCCAACCAGGCGCAGAATCAGCGGCGCATAGTCTTCCTCCAGGGTGCGCGCGAGATCGAGGCCCTCCTGCTCCAGAGCGACGAGATCCTGACCCGACGAGAAAAACCGTCCAGCCCCCGTCAGCACCACCACGCGCACGCTGTCGTCACGCTCGGCGCGATCAAGCGCGTCACGCAAAGCGAGCAGCCTTGCGGCGTCGAAAGCGTTGAGTTTGGCGGGGCTGTTCAGCGTCAGCGTGGCGACGCCATCGCACACGACGTAATCCATCGCCTCGTTCATTCCCCGCCCCTCAGAATGTGACGCCGCGCGGGATCAGCCTGTGTTCATAGGCCTCCCGCTCGAGCCCCTCGCGGAAATCGGGATGGGCGATGGAGATCAGGGCCTTCGCCCGCTCGGGAACAGACTTGCCCTTGAGATTCACGATTCCAAATTCGGTCACCACATACATCATGTCCGTACGCGGCGCGGTGACGATATTGCCGGGGGTCAGCGAAAGCGCGATGCGGCTCTTGCGTTGCCCGCGTTTCTCATAGGTCGATGAAAGGCAGATGAAGGACTTGCCACCTTTCGACGCATAGGCGCCGCGCACGAATTGCAACTGACCACCCGTGCCGCTGATATGGCGCAAACCATCGGACTCGGACGCCGCCTGTCCCTGCAAATCGATCTGCGTGGTGTTGTTGATCGCGACGACCCGATCATTGCGCATGATCTCATGGGGCTCGTTGGTCAACTCGACCGGCAGACACAAAAGGTCCGCATTGCGATGCAGGCTGTTGTAAAAGCGGCGCGCGCCAAGGCCGAAGGAGAAGGCAAGTTTGCCCGGATTCGTCTGTTTGCGCGCATTGGTGATCTGGCCCGCATTGAAAAGGTCCATCATGCCTTCGGTCAACATTTCCGAATGGACGCCCAGATCGCGCGCGCCACTGTGCAGCAGTTGCGTGCAAACCGCGTTGGGCATGCCGCCGATGCCGATCTGCAAACAGGCGCCGTCCTCAATCTCGTTGGCGATGAGCTTGCCCACCGCCACGTCCACCTCAGTGGGCGGCGGATTGGGCAATTCGGGCGCGGGCTGATGGTCGCCCTCGATGATATAATCGACCTCGCTGACATGCAGCCCATTGGCCTCGCCGAACACATAGGGGTGGCCATCCGTCACCTCGACGATGACCACTTTCGCGCGCTCGGCGATGGCCCTGTGCCAGAGGTTGGCGGCGCTGAAATTGAAATAGCCGTTTTCATCCATACGGCATGTCTTGAAGACGACCACATCCACCGGCGCAATAAAACGACGATAATAATCTGGAATCTCGCCAAGATTCACCGGAATGTAATGGGCGCGCCCGGCGTCGTGATGCTTACGGTCATAACCGGAAAAATGGCTGCTGAACCAATGGAAATGTTCGCCCTTGGGATCGCATTCGAGCACGGCGCGCGGGCGCATGCTGATGCAGGAGCGAAACTTCACATCGCGCAAAGAATCCCTACGCGCCGCGAGCGCCTTATCGAAAACATCGGGCTGGCAAAGGGTGACGCCATAGTCGATCCACATGCCGGACGCGACGAGGTCGGCGGCCTGTTCGGCTGAAATCACGCGCGCCTTGTTGGCGGCTGTTCGCATGTGCATGGAGCCCTCCACTCAGGTTTGCTCTTCGGCTATTTTTGTTGGTGGTCGCCGCGCCGTTCGTCGGGCGATTTCATCAGCCGCTGAACCAATGATCCTTTACATACGGTCCGAACCACACTATTGTCAAGCTCATGTTGAAAAGATATTGAAAGAACCACGATGCGTTTAAGCCCTGTCTCCTGCACCGTGCTCGGCCTGATCGGCCTGCGCGGACCCTCGACGCCCTATCAATTGAAATCCGCCGCCGCGCGCTCCATCGCCTATTTCTGGCCCTTCCCGCATTCTCAGCTCTATAGCGAGCCGACACGGTTGGCGCAGGCGGGACTGCTTCTGGAGACGCGTGAAATCGGCGGGCGCAACCGCAAGGTTTATTCACTGACCGACGAAGGACGCCGCGCGCTCACGGACTGGCTCGCAAAGCCGCCGACGGAAATCCATGAACTGCGCGACATGGCGCTTCTGCAGTTGCAGTTTTTCGAATTCGCCAGCGAGGAGGAATTGATCGCCCTCGCCCGTCAACAAGGCGACCTCCACAGGGAGCGGCTCAAGACCTATGGCGGGATCGCTGCGCGATTTGGAGAGCGCTACGGCGGGCGGAGGCGCATGGCGGCCCTTCGCTTCGGCGTCCTGATGGAGCAGGCCTATATCAGTTTCTGGGACGAGATCGCCGCTAATCCGCCGAAGCCTTAGAAACGAACCAAGGCAGCGGCTCAGGACTCGCGCGCGATGGCCTTCGAGACGATCCGCGCGCCAAAGGAGACGCGATCGACGATGAAGGCGACCCTGTCGGGCGCGAGGTTCGATTGGCCTACGGTGACGCTGAGAGAACCAAGGATCACGTCTTTGGAATCAAAGATTGGGGCCGCCACGCCCGTCACGCCTGTAGCCAATTCGCCGCTGGTTACAGCGACGCCGCGCTGGCGTATGGCGCGCATATGGCTACGCGCTTGCGCCAGATCGGCGCCCATCCCCGCCGCGATAAAATCTTCCGGCGCGGATTGATGAAGTTTCCGCAGGGCTTGTGGAGGCAAATGCGCCAGAATGATGCGCGACGCCGCGCCGCGCAGCATGGGCCGCGCGCTGCCACGCTCATAGGTCGAGCGAAAGCCTATGCCGGGGCTTGTTTCCTGATGGACGCATAAAACGAGTTCGCGGTACCGCCGACACAGGAGGGCGATGCCTGGAATTTCCGCAAGGATCTCCGCCATCACAGGTCGGCTGGCGCTGATCAGGGGGTCGCTATGGCGCATCCGGAAGTCGAGTTCGGCGATGCGCGGCCCAAGCGTGAAACCAACGCCCGGCAGGGACGCCAAAAGCCCCGCGTCAGCCAACACCTTGAGATAGCGATACAGAGTCGAACGCGTGAGTTCCAGCCGCTCGGCCATGGCCTCCGGCGTCCACTCCATTTCCGCTCCCTCGAACAGGTCGAGGATGCTGATCATCTTCTCAAGGCTCTTCATAGCTTAACAATAGATACGATCAATGAATGAAAGGTAATCACAAACTCGTTTTGATCCCAAAATTTGAGATTTTCCACCATAGGCGTCCTGCCCGGCGCGCACCATGGAGCGCGCCGGTGGAACGTTGTCTCAGAGTTTCTCGATCTTCGCCAGATCGACATAACGGCCCCAGGCCGCCGTATCGCTGACCAGCAAAGCCTTGAGTGTCGCTGAGTCGCCCGGGAAGGGATCCACGCCAAGATTGGCGAGGTACTTCACGACTTCTTCATCCTTCGCCACCGCGCTGAACCAGGTCTCAAGCTTGGCGAGGATCGCCTTATCGGTCTTGGCGGGCGTATGTACGGACCACCAGGCGGTCAGGTTGCTGTTGTCGATCCCGGCCTCCTTGGCGCTGGGAATATTGGGCAGCGCCTTCATGCGCTCGGCGGCGGTCGAGGCGAGGGCGCGCACCTTGCCGCTCGCCATCTGGCCCATCACGCCGGTGGGATCGATATGGGCGAAGGCGAGATTGCCGCCATAGAGATCATTGAGCATCGCCTGAGGATCTTTGTACTTCACCTCAACGGTTTTAAGCCCAAAATGCGCCTTGAACAGCTCACTGCCGACAAGCCCTGTATTGGCGACTGAACCATAGGAGGCCTTGTCGCCTTTCTGCTTGAGGTCGGCGACCAGCTCTGCGACCGACTTGTGGGGCGCATCGCCATTGACGATCAGCACGAAGGGCAGTTTTGCGATCAACGCCACATGATCAAAATCATTCAAGGGGTCAAAGGGCAGCTTGTTGAACAGGTGTTTCGCTGCTGCGAACACGGAGGAGCCCGGCGCGATATAGATGGTGTAACCATCGGGCTTGGACCGGGCGACCGCTTCGGAGGCGATATTGCCGAAGGCGCCAGCCTTGTTCTCCACCACCACCGTCTTGCCGGAGACATCGCTCAACTTCTTGGCGAAGAAGCGCACGATGATATCCGCGCCGGAGCCGGGCGGAAACATGCAGATTGTATGGATCGGCTTGTTCGGATAGTCGGCGGCTTGGGCGAACACGGTCACCGGGCCCACGGCGGAGGCGATGAGCGCTCCAACGCCTGATTGTAACATGTCACGTCTTGAAACCATCAAACCCTCCCTTGGCGATCGCGCGCATCTGCGCGCCTCATGGCTAACCCTCGCAAGACCGGGGCTTCTTGTCCAGCCCCTCGCCGCCTTCGCGCATATCGCCAAACGAAATCCCCCATGCTTACCGTGGACGAGAAAAATGGGTCGCGGTTGGTGGCGGGGCGTCAGAATGACGCCTGTCCCGATCAGGACCCCTGGACGAACCGGACAGGGATGAAGCGTCAGGCGACGCCCATGAATGGGCGGCCCCTAGCTTTCTCGAAGATCTACCTTGGCGGGTTGGGGACTGGAGGATTTTATGGTGCGCGTCAAAAGCCCGCAAAATCTGGGGGCTGCGGTCATTTTCATAGGGCTCGCGCTGATCGGGCTGATCTTCGGGCGGGATCTCGCCTTCGGATCGACCGCCAAGATGGGGCCAGGCTTTTTTCCCACCATTCTCAGCCTGTTGGTCCTTGGCATTGGGCTGCTGAATGTGGCCATGGCCTTTACGATCACGGGCGAGCCCATTGAAAAGCCGCACTGGCGGCCAATCACCTTCATTTGCGCCGCCATGATGGTCTTCGGTTTCGCCGTTCATTACATCGGCCTCGCCTTCAGCGCGGCGCTCCTGACCTTTCTGGCGGCGGGAGCGCGCAAGGACACGAGATGGGGTGAGACCGTCTTTCTGGCCCTCTTTCTCGCTATCTTTTCGGTGCTCTTGTTCGTTTACGGCCTTGGGCAATCGATGCCGGCCTGGTGGGGAGCCTGATCGCCATGATGGACGCTTTCACCAATCTCGCGACGGGGTTCGCCGCCGCAGGCAGCCTGCAAAACATAGGCTTTGCGCTGATCGGCTGCATGCTCGGCACGCTCATTGGCGTGCTGCCGGGCATCGGGCCCATTCCCACCATCGCAATGCTCTTGCCGCTGACCTTTGGCCTTGATCCCCTCTCGTCGCTCATCATGCTGGCGGGCATCTATTACGGCGCGCAATATGGGGGATCGACGACCTCGATCCTCGTGAACATGCCGGGTGAGGCCTCCTCCGTCGTCACCTGTATGGACGGCTACCAGATGGCGCGGCAGGGGCGCGCGGGCGCGGCGCTGGCGGTGGCGGCCCTGGGGTCCTTTTTTGCGGGCTGCGTGGGTACGGTCTTCATCGCCGCCTTTGGCCCGCCTCTGGCGGGCTTCGCCCAGCAATTCAACTCTCCGGATTATTTTTCACTGATGGCTCTCGGCCTTTTGATGGCCGTGGTGATGGCGCAGGGCTCGATTGTGAACGCCATCGGCATGGTGCTGGCGGGCCTCCTGTTCGGCCTCGTGGGCACCGACGCAAACAGCGGCGTGGCGCGCTACACTTTTGGCGTTTCAGAACTTTGGGACGGCGTGGACTTCCTGCCCATGGTCATCGGCATGTTCGGCATCGTCGAGATCATCCGCAATCTCGAGGAGAAGGAGCTGGATCGCACCTCGATCAAGACCCGCTTCCGCGATCTGTGGCCCTCATGGAGCGATTTCAAGGAGGCCTGGAAGCCGGTGATTCGCGGCACGGGATTGGGCTCCATTCTGGGCATCTTGCCCGGCGGCGGGGCGGTGCTCGCCTCCTTCGCCAGCTATACGATGGAAAAGAAGATCGCCGACGACCCCAGCCGCTTCGGCAAGGGCGCCATCGAGGGCGTCGCGGGGCCTGAGGCCGCCAATAATGCGGCGGCGCAGACCTCCTTCATTCCGCTACTGACCCTGGGGCTTCCCTCCAACCCGATCATGGCCCTGATGATGGGCGCCATGGTCATTCAGGGCATGCAGCCGGGCTCGGCGGTGATGACCAGTCGCCCGGAACTTTTCTGGGGCATGGTCGCGAGCATGTGGATCGGCAATCTGATGCTGGTCATCATCAACCTGCCGATGGTGGGCCTGTGGGTGAAGCTGCTGTCGGTGCCCTACCGCCTGCTCTATCCGGCCATCCTGCTGTTCTGCGTCATTGGCGTTTATGGCCTGAACAGCAACTGGGTGATGATGGCCATGACCACGGTCTTCGCCATCTTCGGCTATGTGCTGGTGCGGGTGGGCTGCGAGCCCGCGCCCATGATCCTGGGCTTCCTGCTCGGCCCCATCATGGAAGAGAACCTGCGCCGCTCGCTGGTGCTCTCGCGCGGCGACCCCATGATCTTCATTCAGCGCCCGATCTCCGCCACCCTGCTGGGCCTCTGCGTGCTGCTGATCCTGATCACGGTGCTGCCCAGCATCCGCAAATCCCGCGATGCGGCTTTCGCCGGGGGGTCATGAGGGCTTACCCCACAAACCCCGCCGCCGCCGCGCCCGCCGCCCGGCCGGTGGCGAAGCAGGCCTGCAGGAGGTAGCCGCCGGTCGGCGCCTCCCAATCCAGCATCTCCCCGGCCACAAAGAGGCCGGACCTGCTGCGGACCATCAGATCGTCCGTCACATCCTCAAAGCGCAGCCCCCCCGCCGTCGAGATGGCGCGGGCGATGGGGCGCACGCCGGTCAGGCGCAGGGTCAGCGCCTTGATGCGGCTCGCCTGCTCTGCGGGATCCGCAGGGAGCGGCCCGGGTTCCCGCACCAGCGCCGCCGCCACCGGCGGCAACCCGCCTGATTTGCGCAGCACGCTGGCCATGGACTGGCCGCCGCGCGGGCGCGCCAGCCGAGCCGCCAGCGCCTCAAGAGAAACATCGGGCCGCAGATCGATGGTGAGATCGGCGCCGCCGCCCCGCTCGATGGCGTCGCGCAGACCTGCGGAGAGGGCGTAGATGGCGCCCCCCTCGATCCCATGCTCGGTGATGACGCATTCCCCGCGCAGGCTGTGCCCGCCGCCCGTCAGGGTCACCGGCCCCAGGGGGAAGCCACCAAAGCTCTTCAGCACCGGCGACCAGGCGATCTCGAAGCCGCAGTTGGAGGGCCGCAGGGGCGCGACCGCGAGGCCTTCGCCACGCAGCACATCAGCCCAGCCCCCGTCGGAGCCCAGCCTTGGCCAGGAGGCGCCGCCCAGCGCCAGAACGCATGCGCCCGCCTCGACGAGACGCTCGCCCTCCGGCGTCGAAAAGCGCAGACGCCCCTGCCCGTCCCAACCCTGAAATTCGTGGCGCAGGCGGAGTTCAACCCCCAGCGCGCCCAGCTTGCGCAGCCAGGCGCGCAGCAGGGGCGAAGCCTTGAAACTCCTCGGAAAAATCCGTCCGCTGGTGCCCACAAAGCACTCCTGCCCCAGGTCATCCGCCCAGGCGCGCAGGGCGTCCGGCGGGAAGGCCGCGATGAGGGGCGCGAGCCGCGCCTGCGCCTCGCCATAGCGGGTGAGGAAAGTGGGCTGCGGCTCATTATGGGTCAGGTTCAGCCCGCCGCGCCCCGCCAGCAGGAATTTGCGGGCGGGCGAGGGCATACGGTCATAGATGGTGACCCGCTTGCCCGCGCTGGCGGCCGCCTCCGCCGCCATGAGGCCTGCGGGGCCGGAACCGATGATGGCGATCTCAACTGTTTCAATCATGGGGGGTGTTTAGCAGAGACACCCGCGCCCCGTCTTGCCCCTCTTGCAGGCCATGGACGCACAGGCCTCGCCGGAAGCCCCGGCCCTGTGCTATGGAGCGCCCATGAACCAACATGCCAAGCGCCGCTATCAGGCCTCCCTCGCCGCCCTGCCGGTCGAGCCCGACGAAGACACGCCCCAGGCGCCCGCGCGCACTGGCCCCGGCCTGCCGCCGGGCCTGCACACCTTTGCGGTGGAGGAAGGCGCGCGGCTGGACAAGTTTCTGGCGGGCATTTCCGACGGCATGTCGCGCACGCGCATCAAGGCGCTGAGCGAGGCCGGCTACGTGCGCGTGGACGGCAAGCTGGCGAGCGATGCGGGCGCCAAGGTGCGCGCGGGCCAGAGCGTCGAGATCGTCGTGCCCGAACCCATCGCCGCCGAGCCTGCGGGCGAGGATATCCCCCTCAGCGTCGTCTATGAGGACGATTGCCTCATCATCATCGACAAGCCTGCAGGCCTCGTGGTGCATCCGGCGGCGGGCCATGAGACGGGCACCCTGGTCAACGCCCTGATCGCCCACTGCGGCGAGAGCCTGTCGGGCATCGGCGGGGTCAAGCGGCCGGGCATCGTGCATCGGCTCGACAAGGACACCTCCGGCCTGCTGGTGGTCGCCAAGACCGACGAGGCCCATCAGGGCCTCTCCGCCCTCTTCGCCGACCATGGGCGCACACTGTCGCTCACCCGCGAATATCTGGCCTTCGTCTGGGGCCAGCCCGAACGCTCCGCCGGCATGATCGACGCGCCGCTCGGCCGCCATCCTTGGCACCGGGAAAAGCAGGCCGTGGTCTCCGGCGCCAAGGGCCGCGAGGCCATCACCCATTACAAGGTGGAGCGCAGCTTCGGTCGTGACGCCAATGGGCGGGCGCTGGTGACGCTGGTGCGCTGCTCCCTTGAGACCGGCCGCACCCATCAGATCCGCGTCCACATGGCCCATATCGGCCATCCCGTGCTGGGCGATCCGCTCTACGCCCAGGGCTTCCGCACCAAGACGGCCCATCTGGCCGAACCCGCGCGGGGGCTGGTGGAGGGGCTGCGGCGTCAGGCCCTGCATGCGACTTCACTAGGGTTTGAACATCCCGTGACCTCTGAGGAAATGATGTTCGAGAACCCCCTGAGCGGCATCCTCGCCAGGCTGGCGGAGGTCCTGTCCTAGGACCTCTGGAACGGACGCCCAGCCTATGTCGTTGAACCCAAAGGCGCGGGTTACCAAAATTTCATCATAAGGCCGTGTTTACGCCGGGCGGCCGCCCTCTTTAAGCCACGGTTTGGCGACCCTATATCTGCAACGTCACCGTCCGCAGTCCCACGCGGGCGGCGGCTGACAGGCCCCCGGCGCATGAACCAGAGCTTCCAGCTCCTCGTAGGTTTCATGAGTCTCGACAGGGACCGGAGCGCGAAGCGCACCGGGGGGCTCCCAGGAGGTTGGAATGGCTGCTGCGTTTTCTCTCGTATCCGCCGAAGGTGGTCTGTCTCGCTACCTTGCCGAAATTCGCCGGTTCCCCATGCTGGAGCCGCAGGAAGAATATATGCTGGCCAAGAGCTGGCGTGAGCATGGCGACCGCGACGCCGCCCAGCGGCTGGTCACCTCCCATCTGCGTCTCGTGGCCAAGATCGCCATGGGCTATCGTGGCTATGGCCTGCCCATTGGCGAGGTCGTCTCCGAGGGCAATGTGGGCCTCATGCAGGCGGTCAAGCGTTTCGAGCCGGACAAGGGTTTTCGCCTCGCCACCTACGCCATGTGGTGGATCCGCGCGGCGATTCAAGAATATATCCTGCGCTCCTGGTCGCTGGTGAAAATGGGCACCACGGCCAACCAGAAGAAGCTGTTCTTCAACCTGCGCAAGGCCAAGAGCCAGATCTCCGCGCTGGAGGAGGGCGACCTGCGCCCCGAACAGGTCAAGACCATCGCTACCAAGCTCGGCGTCACCGAGCAGGATGTGGTGGACATGAACCGCCGCATGAGCGGCGACGCCTCCCTCAACGCGCCCATCCGTCAGGAGGGCGAGGGCGGCGAGTGGCAGGACTGGCTGGTGGACGACAGCTCCAGCCAGGAGTCCCTGCTCGTGGAAAGCGAGGAAAGCGACAACCGGCTTGGCGCCCTGCGGCAGGCCCTTGGCGTGCTCAATGAACGCGAGCGGCGCATTTTTGAAGCGCGGCGCCTGCTGGACGAGCCGGTGACTCTGGAAGAACTCTCCGCCGAATTCTCCATCTCCCGCGAGCGTGTGCGCCAGATCGAGGTGCGCGCTTTCGAGAAGGTGCAGAAGGCTGTTGTCGCGGGCCTCGCCAAGGTGGAGGCCCTGCCCGCGCCCGGGGCAAGCCCGGCCCATGTGTGAGTGAGGCGAGCGAAAACCGGCGGACGCCTTTGGTTGTCCGCCTTCATGATGTGATAGGGGCCGACGCCAATGCGTCGGCCTTTTTTGCTGGATGGATTATTGCGAGGGAGCTGTCACGACGACACGAAGAGGCGGCGTTGTATAGGCTGCATCAGGCACTTGAAGTCCCGGCCAGACAGGCACGCCGCCGCTGATGACGTTACGGTAGGTCGCCTCATTCGCAATAGACGCCATGCCACTTTTGCATTCAGTAGCAAAATTCTCAAAATCACCGGGACCGGGATCATCCGGCGTGGCCTTGAATTTGTTTTTCACGCCAGGGGACAAAAGCTCTACTTCCAGATCGTCCAGGAAGACACCGCTTGTGCCCAGTCGCGGATTCGTAGTGGGTTGACCCGCCTGACCGACATCATAGGGACCCTGCACGCGAAGCTGAAATCCGTAGTATTGCGTGCGCGCCACAAGAAAGCAGTATCGCTCAGTAGCTGTCGATGTGCGGCTGACACAATCAGACAAAGCCGAACCCGATGGGTCGTCAGTATTTCTATACTTGTTTGGGGTTGTATTTGGGGCTGTATTGTTTGTAGATACGTTCGCTTGCGTATAAGCTCCTTCGTCTGACACGACGACAGCGGTGTAAGCGCCAACCGGGCAGACGCAGCTACTGGGGATTGGATCATGGAACACCCATCCTTGTGTCGGCGCGCCACTGGCGCTCACGCCAGTTCTTTCAATACACCAATTCCCGGTCGGAAGGGGCCTGACGGCGCCTGCCTTGAACTTTACCCTGTAAACGCCGGGCATGAGAACCATGCGACGATAAAGCCAGACACCAAGCCGTTGTGAAACGAGACGTGTTTTCGTATCATCTGAAACAGAAGGGTCTACCTCGTAAGCGAAGCTTGCGAGCTTCCAGAGGCCGGCTGCAACGCCTCCATATCTGCCCGCGTCCCAATTCGGTGGTCGACTATACCTGGAAGCAGTTGTGAAACCCGAGAAACTCGGGTCAAACTCGTCGCCATTTGACTTGACGGTCGGGGGCCTCGCCTCGAACGAATCCTTATAGAGAACCGTATTGGCGGCCCAAGGCCAGTTCGTTTGCAGCGTCTCGCGACAGGTGTTTGCACAAAACTGCACGCGACCAAGATCAAAACCATTGATGGTGTTCGTGCTTTGTGGCGGCTCTGCCACGAAGCTCAACCAGAAATAACCGGGGCTCGTGATCTTGACCTTCACGCTCCGCTCGATCCACTCTTTTGAATAGGCGCATATGTCAATTCGATTTTTTGAATTTTCAGCCCGCAGATTTGGCGGGCTAGATGAAGCATTATATGGAAGGTTCGGGGGGCGAGGAAAGTATGTTTCTGGCGGCGGCGTCGTCGCAAATTGCGGGTTGCTCATAATAGGATCGAGATAAACCCCCGCGCGGGAACTCTGAGCGAGCCGGAAGCTGCCATTAACGGACGCTGAGTTCGGACTTGCCGTCAATGCGTGGGTGGTGGACGAAGTGACCCAATGCATTTCGCCTTCAACAGAGCCGCAAATGAACACCGGATCATAGTCCGGATAGGCGATTGTCGATCTATACCAATAGCGCAACTCATAGTCGCCATCGAGTAAAAAGACCTTTTTGGAGAGAACGCGAGGAACCTTCCCGTCGCTGCTCCCTATCCTTATCTTGGAGGAGGAATCGCCATTAATTGTTGGACCGTCGTTCTGTGAAACCGGCTTCCTCGTATTGCCAGGTGTCCCGCTATACCAATCATTGATCACCGGCTTCGTCGCATCGCCGACCTTAACTTCGGACACCGGCGCGATCCACTTCTCATCGATGATCGAGCCGGGCGTGGAACCCTGCGTCTGGGTATCGGTCATGCCGACAATCATGGATTGCCGACCCTTGATAGTGAAAACGCGGACGTTGAAATATTTCGCAAAATAGGTTTCAATGCCAGCGTTATACTCAACCTTGCCGGTGAAGGTGTTTGAAATGCGCTCGACCGTCACTGTCGCCGTCGGCCCTGTCGTCAGCGTAGGCCCGGTAGAGCCAAGCTGCGCCTTGAAAATATTGGCGCCAATAGTTTTGCCGTCATCAATCGCCTTTGTATTAAACTCTGCCTGATTGTAGGCCGTATCCGAACGACCTTCTGAGGTTTGGACCACATTTCGCGCGGCATTGGCGGCGGCGCTGGCCGCAGCGAGAGCGGCCTGATCAAGCCTGCTCTTCACCAGGATCAAGTGTCCGTAATCCAGCGCAAGTCCCATCATCCCCACAATGGGAGCCATGAGCAAGCTCGTCATCATGGCTATATTGCCACGCCGAGCTGCTTTCCACCGCGCAGCCAGTCGCCGGAGGGAGGAAAGATGAGCCGGAACGAAGTTTCTCAACGCCATGGTGAACTCCGGATGATCTGCTCAAGAAGAAGGCTGACTAACATATGGTGCTGTCCCACCCGCCTGCGCTGAATCCGGACAAGCCGGGAAATGTTGCGGAGCCACGCCAATTTCTGATGGATTGCCAACTCTCCACGACATAGCTCTTTTTGAGGAGGGCATTGAGAGCGCTGAGATCAAACTCATAGCCTATGCCTCCAAGCTTGAAGCCGCTAGGGAACAGGGGGTTATAGTCGGCGCTGACATCCACCACGACAACCGCATTCGGCTGGAAGGCGCCCTCCGGCAAACTCTTCAGCAAGTCAGAGCTTGTGACCCTTTTCACCAATTCACCACAATCGCGCCGTTTGGTTCCAAAGGACCATCTAACCCATGGCTTGTAGCTGCATTTATAATTGGCGCTTACAGAATTGTCGCAGCTACGGTCGATGGGCACCATCTCCACCATGGTTATTCCAACAGTAAAATAGGGCGTTGTATTCGTGCTGCTTGGCCACGCATCCTTTGTCGTATCAACCAATTCCGGCGCCACGAGGCCAAACCGTCTGATCATCTCGGCCAGGGTATGCACGGACACATCGGTCGAGGCGCCGGCTATGTCATAAGCCACCATCCCCGCATAATCGTTTAATTGCTGGCGCGCGCGATTATACCGCGCCAACTCGTTACCGGCGACCAACAGGCTGATGAGCAGAGGGAACACCAGAACAAACTCAACAGCCGCCGCGCCACCTTCGCAAAAACGAAAGGGACCTTTGTGGCCAGCGCCGCACGGGAATCTCCAAGGGGATCTCATGGCGGCCTCAGAAGACGCCGACCGATGGATCATTGATCCACATGGCCGTAGACACCAATCCGAATACTCTGCGCTCCGTGGTGGAACCCTCAAGCTTGGTTGGGGGAAGGATGACCTCGTCCTTACTGTTCCTGTTGGCGAACATGGTCGAAATCGGGGACATGGGGTAGTAAACGACGAGGTATTGACTATCGCCAGCCGCGCCCAACTGAACAGCGCGGGATTCGGCGGAGGAGCCAGCGATGGCTAAATAAGACTTTGTCTGATCTACATTGAATGTCGGGCTCTTACGCTGGGCTTTTTCTAATTCCAAAGGTTTATAGGCGTCGTCCCAGCACTTGAAATTCTCCCTGCAATCTTTTCTCGTAAAAACCTCGATCAGCACCTCGTCGGCGTTCATGCCCGCTGGAAAATAGTCCTTTAACCTGTTCCTGAGGACCGCAACGTCAACGTAGGCGACTGTATTACCAAGTTCATCCGTCTTTGTGGTCCGCGCGTCCCGCAATATGAAATTCCCCCCGGACCGCAGGTCCATGGCCAGTTTTTGCACGGCGCCATCAAGGGATGTTCTGAAATAATGCACCAGCATGGTGTTGAAGATCATGAACACCACGCCGAAGAACGGCCAGGCGAGGATAGAAAATTCAATGGTGGCGACCCCCGTCCGGTCACTCCCGAAAGCGCGCAGCTTGGCGCCGATGATCCGCAACATGGCAGGCCCCAATTGAAAAGGATTAGTTAACAGTGGTCTCGTGAAAGATAAACAATTTCATAGCCAAGATCAAGCGTTTTCATGAGCGAGCCCCGACCATCCCTTGGGATGATCGGGGCCGGAGCGCCACCGGGGCTGGGGGGCTGACGAAAGGCGACGCTCCTGGACATAACGCGCGGCGGCGCGGGATGATCGGGGCGAAGTGAAAAAAAGATGCGCGAGCCCACCCTGACGCGAACAGAGCCATTGACCCCGCCGAGCCCCTTAAGCGAAATGGGCGCAGTCAGCGACAGGCTTCACATCAGGGAAGGGAAAACGCCATGCCGAAGGCCTATTGGGTAAGCTGCTACAGGGAAATTCTCGACGAAGCCAAGCTGGCCGCCTATGCGAGCCTGGGCGGCCCCGCCATCGCGGCGGGCGGCGGGCGCATTCTGGCGCGGGGCGTCGCCGACCTCGTCTACGAGCACGGGATCAAGTCGCGAACGGTCATCATCGAGTTCGACAGCCTGGAGGCCGCCAAGGCGGCTCACGACAGCCCCGGCTACCAGGCGGCGCTCGCGGCGCTTGGCGACGGCGCCATCCGCGACCTGCGGATCATTTCGGGCGTATAGCTGGCGCGATTCGCGCAGGGGAGCGGGCGCATGCCGCCCCTCCCCTTGCCTCGCCACCGCGCGGACGGCGATCAAGCCCATACTTCCACCTGCTTTGCGTTATATATCTGTTTTTAAACAGCTTTCAGGTGGCGCAAGAATTGCTGCGTTAAGGAAGGAGTAAGAACCAGAAAGTCCCAGGCCATGATCATCAACGGTGGATATTCCGCCGGCGCTGCGGATGTGCAATCGCAACGGCGCCGTCTCGATTACGAAGCGCTGGCCCAGGCGATCGCGGCTGGCGACCTGGATGCAGCCCACGTGGCCTATGCCAATATCCTGAGCCAGTTGCCCTCGGGCAGCCGCCCCAACCCCGACAGCATCCTAGGCAAGATCGGCTCGGCCTTGCAGGCGGGCGACCTCGTCAGCGCGAAGCAATTCCTGAATTGGGGCGATAAGCGCAAAGCCCCTCAGGCCCCCGCCGCCATGAATGTCATCAAGCCCACCCCCTCGCCCGTCGTGAATGGCGAAGCGGGGGCCGACGCCTCGCCGGCGATCGCCATGAGCATGGCCATACAGACCGGAGACAAGTCGAAGGCCAAGACCGCCCTCAAGAACATTATCGCGGGCCTCATGGATGTGGCGACCGCCAGCAGCCTGTCGGGCCCTGCGTCCAGAGGGGTGAACGCCTATTCCAGGATGTCAACGTCCGGGTCCGCTGCGACGGAGCTGCTCCAGAGCCCCTCCTTCCAGGCTCTGGAGGACGCGATAGACAAGGGCGACCCCACGGGCATGAAGACCGCCTGGGCCCTGCTGATCTCCGGGTCCATGAATCAGCCCAATCCGACAAGACGGAACGCCGCCATGGCGTCAGCCAGCCTTGGCTTCGCCCAAAGTCGGGTGGTCGGGGCCATCTGATGCGGTCGCCGTAGTCCGGAACGAGGCCTTGCCGTAAGCACGAGCAAGGGTCTGCAAGGCCGGGGACTTCGCTTCCCGTCACTCAATTCTGGGTCTTGCCTCCCCACGTGGCGTAGCGGGACGATGGCCAGTCGCCCGCGAAGCCAAGGGTCGATCCCCAGACCGCCCCATCCCACGGGTTGAGGGCGACGCCATAGGCTTCCATGGCGACATGGGAAGGTCGGCCATTTCGGGACGCACAGCATCCCATCCATGGCTTGCGCAGATGCGCCGATGGAATTGGCTTCAAGGTCGCAACACCGCACATCAAAAGCCACAGCTTTTGGCGTCTCCGCGATGACATGAGCCGCTGCCATCAGCGCGGGACATTGGACGGGTCAAAGCGGCACACAACGACCGCTTCTCACGAGCACGATTTATGCTGCGTGATACTTTTGTGACGCCGCCAAACGACCAAAGTTTGAGCTAATGATCATAGCAAGGAAAGCAACAACTAGGGAGCGCGAACTTGCTCATGGCTATTGTTCCTGCGGCCAGGACTTTGACCATGTCCCGGGGGTTGACTGCGGTTACTCCTTGCCCAAAGTTGGCATCTCACGGCGCCGCCGCCATGCCGCCGTAATAAGGACGTCGAATGCCTGCGGATTATGATTACATTATTGTAGGAGCCGGCTCGGCTGGCTGCACCATGGCGAATAGGCTGACCGAAGACCCGAGCGTGCGGGTTCTTCTTCTAGAAGCAGGCGGCTGGGATCGCGATCCCTGGATTTGCATACCTTTGGGCTGGCCTCGTCTGCTTCTCAAGCGCCTGCATGACTGGATGTATTTTTGCGAACCCGATGCAGCTATGGGCGGACGCGCCATTGAATGCGCCCGAGGCAAGGTCGTCGGCGGATCCTCCTCCATCAACGCCATGGCCTATGTGCGAGGCCACCGCGATGACTATGATCGTTGGGCGCGATCCGGCCTCACCGAATGGTCCTATGAAAAGGTGCTTCCCTATTTCAAGCGGCTTGAGAACTGGTGTGGCGCCCCATCAACATGGCGCGGCTCTGGCGGCCCGCTTAACGTGCAGGAATCAACCTTCTTCGATCCCCTCATTGAGGCCTATTTCGCCGCCGGAGAGGAAGCAGGGTATGGATTTACGAACGACTATAATGGGGAGACGCAGGAAGGATTTTGCCGGTGGCAAATGACCATTCGAGAGGGACGCCGCTGGAGCGCAGCCAACGCCTACCTTTATCCCGCCCTCACAAGACCCAACCTCACGCTCCTGACGCAAACGCTCGTCACTAAAATCCTTTTTGAGGGGGACGAGGCGCATGGGGTCGCTTATGAACATGCTGGACAATCGAAGGTGGCCCATGCGGGTGAAATCATCCTGTGTGGAGGCGCCATCAATTCTCCTCAGCTTCTGCTGCTATCGGGCGTAGGTCCTGCGGATGAATTACGGAGCCACGGAATTCAAGTTAAAATTGATAGACCTGGCGTAGGAAAGAACCTGCAAGATCATATCTCCGCAGCTATTCATTATGCACGCAAGGAGCCCGGCCCTCTGCATCGGCAAATGCGCTTGGATCGAATAGTCCTCGACCTTGCGAAAACTTATCTGCATGGCTCGGGCGTTTCAAACGATTTGCCCAGCGGAGCTATGGCTTATTTGAAATCGGACGAAGACCAAGCGATTCCCGATATCCAGATTCTGTTCAATGCTGCGCCTATGACGGCGTCGCCCTACATGGCGCCTTTCGTCAAACCATATGCTGATGGTTTTGCAAGCCGCGCAATCTTGCTGCGTCCGGAGAGCCGTGGGGAAGTCACTCTGCAAAGCGCGGATCCTGCTCAACTCGCCAGGATACGGCAGAATTTTCTCACGACGGATAGGGATCGCGTCGTGTTGCGGCGCGGATTGCGAATGGTGACAGAGATTGGAAGGCAAAAAGCCCTTTCGCCATTCGTGGCCCGGCAGATCATGCCAAATCCAGATGACCTCTCAAATGACGTGCTGGATGCACATATTGCGGCGACAGGGATTACGGTTCACCATCCTGCCGGGACGTGCAAAATGGGCGCAAACAATGATGAGAGGGCGGTCGTCGATCAAAGCTGCAGGGTATACGGCCTGCGCCGCCTGCGGGTCGTCGACGCCTCCGTCATGCCGGATCTCATTGGTGGGAACATCAATGGTCCCGTCATCATGATCGCAGAAAAAATTGCGGATGGCCTCCTTCGAAAAATGGGCGATGAAAAATGAAAAAAACAGCTCTTTCGCTCTGCTTCAACCTGATCTTTTCCTGTCAGGCTTCGGCGACTGACTGGCCAACCGGCCCAATCGAAGTCGTTGTGCCCTATGCGCCGGGTGGGGCGGCGGATGTGATAGCGCGAATTTTCATGGACGCCGTCAGTCAAAGGCTTTCGCAACCCTTTGTGGTGAAAAACATGGCGGGAGCTGGCGGATTGTTGGCCGCCCGCCAGGTCGCTCGCGCCAAGCCCGATGGACGCACCTTAATCATCTCTGGCGCCGCTTCTCACGTACTTGCGCCTCTCATGAGCGCCGACGCCAATGTCGATCCTCTGCGCGACTTTACCCATGTGGCCTACTTTGGGGGCGCACCCTCGGTTCTATTGGCGCATCCATCAACAAACATAAAAGTCTTGTCTGATTTTCTCACCACTGCGCGAAACACGAAGGACGGTGTCGGTTATGTCTCCCCGGGGGTGGGAACGGCTGGTCATATTGTAGCGTCCTATCTCGCAATGAAGGAAAATATCGATTTGGTCCATGTGCCGCATAAAGGCGGCGGCACCGCTATTCTTGATGTCATCGCCGGCCATGTGAAATTCGCAAGCATGAATTGGTCGACCGCGCGGGAACATGTAGCCGCCGGCGCCTTGAACGCGATCGCTATCACTTCAGACAAGCGAATCAACGAAAGACCGGAGTTGCCGACCTTCAAGGAAATGGGTTACAGCAGCCTTGTCATGGCGACATGGTATGGACTTTCCGGACCTGTCGGATTGCCATCCGAGGTTGTTTCAAAACTCAACAAGGCGGTCACCGACAGTCTTCGGGACGCAAATGTTGTGCGCCACCTCGAGCTTGAAGCGGCGGAACCATTGGCTTTGTCGTCGCAAGAATTTACAAATTTCGTCGGTGGTGAATTGACGCGTTGGGCGCCCATCACAGCACGCCTGAAGCAAAAAAATCCCTGATCAATCAATATCATAATCCGTAGGACACATGCGCCATTTTCGCCAATGATGAGAGGTCATGTGGTGCGAAGCGTTGCGTCAGGCCTGCCGGGGTCCGCCGGGCGTTCAATGCAAAGGGTTGCTCGTGTAAACGAGAGCTTTGGATTGGAATGCGGCCCAGGATCGATTAAAAGACGTTAACGGCACGTAACGCCATGGGGAGGGAATTCATGTTTCAGCGCAACCGTCTTGCGTCCATTGGCCTGATCGTCTGCATGATCCTGGGCCTTCGCACCGCGCATGCGCAGGACGCTGTCGCCGAGTTTTACAGGGATAAACGCATCACGCTCCTCATCGGCGCTTCAACCGGGGGCGGCGTCGATCTCTTCGGACGGTTGATTGGCAAGCACATGGGGCGTTTTGTACCTGGCAATCCCGGGTTCAACGTCACGAATGTGCCGGGCGCCGGGAGTTTGACGGCGGCGCTGAATCTGTACTCGGTCGCCCCGAAAGACGGCACATATATGGCGGAGGTTTTGCCCGGCGCCTTCACGCAACCGCTGATGCAGCCAACACTCGCAGGTGGGCGGGCGGCTTATGATCCCACCAAGTTCAGCTTCATCGGCAACGGAAACGCAGAAACGCTCGTCTGCATCGTGCGGACAGATTCAGGGATTTCGAAATTTGACGAGGTTTTCACCAAGGAGCTGATCGTCGGAACGCCCGGAGGCGGAAGCACTGTGCACGAGCATACCGTCGTATTGAAAGAAGTGATTGGCGCAAAACTCAAACTCGTATCTGGCTATCCAGGAACCCGGGAGATCATTCTGGCCCTCGAACGAGGGGAGGTCGGAGGGATCTGCGGATTTTCCTTCGCCTCTGCAAAACAGCAGCTTCCAGGGGCCTTCGGTGGCAAGGATTTCAAGATCATTGTTCAGAACGGGACTGAGAGCCATCCCGAGCTGAAGACGGCTGGCGTGCCTCTGAGCATCGGTTATGCGAAGTCTGAAGCGGACCGGGAACTTCTTAAGCTTTATTATTCCCTCGGCCAGTTTTCCCGTGCTTTCATGATGCCGCCCGGAGTTCCCTTGGATCGCGTGAAGGCGATCCAGACCGCTTTCATCGCCACGATCAAGGATCCGGCTTTTCAGCAAGATATTGAGAAGATCCAGGCTGAGGCGGTTCCACAAACGGGCGATGAACTGAAGGCGATGATCGACACGATGTTTGCAACGCCGCCTGAGATGGTGCAACGAATCAACAAGATATTGCAGCAATAATTTTTGGCTCATTTGAATTTCGAGTGGGTTATACCCAATCCCGAAAATCCTGACTCTATGTTTTTTGATAGGTCGCCG
>CAMDOY010000013.1 GCA_945903655.1 Rhizobium sp. Q54
ATGTAATCCTTGAATGGGGGCGTCTCTTCGCTGAAGGAGCCGAAAACCAGGCCGCGAGAGGTATCGACGCGCAGCCGCACCAGATTGTGCTCCTCAGCGTCGAACTCCGGCCCAACGCCGCCCTTGCCGCCCACGCCCTTGCGGAAGGCGACTCCCGTGAGCTTGCCGTCGAGATTGTAGACCCAATTATGATAGACGCAGGTCAGTTCCTGCACATTGCCGCGGGGCTTGTAGCAGATGAGCGAGCCCTTGTGGGCGCAGCGGTTCATCAGCGCATTGACGCCACCGTCCTTGGTGCGAACCACGATGATCGGGGCGTCGCCCACAAAGGTGGTCTTGTAGTCGCCGGGATTGGGGATCTCGACATCCAGGCACAGAAAATTCCATGTGGGCCCCTGGAACAGGTTCTTCTGCTCCATGGCGTAGATATGGGGGTCTGTGTAGACGCGATAGGGCGCCCGGGACGTATCATCGCCAGGCCAGATGAACGGTGCGTCGTCCTGAATTGAAAGCGCAGACACAATACCTCTCCTGTATTGTGAGATTTCAGATGTGTTGCGGGATCAAAGCAGGCAGGCGCCCCTTTGGCAAGAAGCAATTGCCTGCGCAGCCTCGCGCTTGACGCCGGGCATCGGCATGGAGAAACGAAAACGCGCAAAGCCCGGGCCCTGCGCGTTTGCCTTTAGGGAGCTGGAAAAGGAGCCTATTCGGCCGCCGGGCGATGCGCTTCCTCCTGGATGAGCACATTGACAAGATCAAGCGGCGATTCGTTCTCCTCCAGCATGCCCCAGCTCTTGACCCATTCCGTGGTGCGCTCCAGCTCGTCTTGGGGGATGGGGGCGGGATCGCAAACGACAATGCGTCCCGCGCGCAGATCGCTCAGCGAGAGCTGGCCGATCTCCGGGTCCTTCGCTTTGTGATAGTCGATGAAGTACTGAAGGTACTTGGTCTTGTCGGCGTTGATGAGCTTCACGGCTTCCTTCACGGCTCGGTTGAAGCGCGCATAGGTGTCCGCGTCCACCTTGTCTGAGGCGACTTCCGTACCATGATAGAAGGCCGAGCAGATGACGCGGCAGCCGTTCTTCTCGGCGAGCGAGATATAGGGCTCGGTCAGCGTCGCCGCCTCGATGTCGCCGCGCATCATGGCGTTGTAGCGATTGCGGGAGCCGCTGGGCGCAGGGACGACCTTCACAAGATCGCGCGGCAGGAAGCCGCCCAGCAGATGCAGCGCCAGATAATGGGTGCCAGCATAGAAGGGCACGCCGACGGAGCGGTTGGCCAGTTGCTGGGCGGTATAAACCGGCGAATCCGGACGCACGACGATGGCGGCATAGGTCACGATGGCGCGGCGACCGAGCTGGCGGGAGCCGACGCCCGTATCTTCCACGCGGCAATAGTTGCCCCATTCGCAGGCGTTATACATGTCCGCCTTGCCCTGCTCGAGCAGTTTGCCGTGGCTGCCGAAGGGATTGACGCCCAGCGGATTGCTTTCGTCCTTGGCGACAGTCTTGACGCCCGCTTCATCGCGATCCGCCCAGGTCACCTGAATGCCTTCTTTTTCAAACAGGCCCTCATTGTAGGCGACGAGTTCAGGCAGACCCTGGAAGGGCGACGTTGATTCAAGCACCAGATTTTTCATGCGATTACTCCCTCTTGTCATTCCATTGGTGGACAGGTTCTCTCTAAACTCAAGTCTGATTTAACAGCTAGCGACGCCCTTCACCGAGCGGCGATGATTGTCTTTGTCTCCTCAACCAACTCCTTGGGCGTCTCGAAGAGGGTCTTCAACAACGCCTCGACCTCTTCGGCTGAACTTGGATTGACCTCTTCATTCACCGCCTTGCGGTCAGCGATGAAGCCGGGGTCCTTCATGGTTTTCTGAAAAGCCTGACGCAGAGCGCGCGTGCGCTCGACGGGGATCCCCGGCGGCGCGAAAATCGGGCGGCCCATCATCTGGGAGTTGATCACCAGGCCCAGGATCTGACGTTGTCTGTCGGTGGTCGCATATTCCATGATCGAAGGCGTCTCAGGCAGTTTTGGCGAGCGCGCCACCGTCAACGCCGCCAGAAAACTGACCCGATTGTCCTTGAGCCATTGGGGCTTGGCCATCTGCAGGCTCGAGTAAGACCACCCGCAGCGTCCATCCACTTCGCCCCGCTCCACCGCCAGCATGGCTTCGGCGCCGGCAGGGTAGCCATTGACCAGCCGCGCCTTCAATCCGAAGAGCTGGTTCAGCACCTTTGTAAACATGTCTTCATCGGAACCGGGTCCGAGACCCGCCAAGGTGAAGGGAGTTTTCTGCGCATCCGCAAGAGTGCGTACATTGGGATTGTTGAGAATGCCGCAAACTGCCAGTTCGGCCGCGCCATTGCCGATCCATGTTAATTTCAGGGGGTCGAAAGCCGAGCTTGACGTTCCCGCCAGCAATTCCATCACCGGGGCCCGGGCGAGGGCAATGATGCTGCCGTCCTTGGCCGCAACATTGCTCATATAATTTGTCGCTGTCAGCGATCCAGCGCCAGGCATGTTCTGCACGATGACATTGGGAGCGCCTGGCAGGTGATTGCGAAGGAATTTCGTGAAGCTGCGCGCATAGAGGTCAAACCCGCCGCCCGCTGAATAACCCACAACGAGGGTGACCGTTTTCGTCTTGAGAAAGTCTTCGGTCGCGTCAGCCAAGGCTGGCGTCGCCAAACCCGCAATGAACCCAATTGCACAGGCCAGTGAAAGCATTCTTCTTGCAATCATCAACTTCTCCTTTTCGAGGGCGCCTTCACCCAGGTCGGAGGTCAAATGAATGTTGCTATCAAATTTAAGTGTGTCAGAGTTGTGAGTGACGCTCAAGCGCAAATGTTGAACATCTGACTATCTTCCCTTGGCGTTGAACGGGTAAACCAGCCGGGTTCAAGTTGGTTGAAATATTCAAGGACAGTCGAGCATCTTTCTGCGATTATCGCTTTTCCCGTAATGCAAATCGTTCATAATCCGCTGTAGCTATGGAGCGTCGCGTCCCCCAATATTGACGATCAGGGGATTGGGCCTGTTTTTTAGAAGGGTATCGTGACGAATGATTTTTCCCTCTTTCGACAATAGCTACGCTAGGCTCCCATCCATATTTCATGCGCGCGTTCCTCCCACGCCGGTGGCTGCGCCCCGCTTGGTGAAACTGAATTTTGGTCTCGCCCGGGAATTGGGTCTTGAACCCGATGACTTGTTGTCTGCCGAGGGACTTGAGATTCTTGCGGGTAATATGGTCCCGGATTTGGCTGAACCTATCGCCAGCGCCTATGCTGGGCATCAGTTTGGTTATTTCAATCCCGAGCTTGGCGATGGACGCGCGATCCTGCTGGGGGAGGTGTTGACGCCTGCGGGTGAGCGTCGGGATATCCAATTGAAGGGCTCCGGCATGACGCCTTTCTCCCGGCGCGGCGATGGACGCGCGGCGCTTGGGCCGGTGCTGCGCGAATATATCGTCAGCGAGGCCATGTTCGCGCTGGGCGTTCCCACAACGCGGTCGCTGGCGGCGGTGACCACGGGCGAGTGGGTCTATCGGGAGGGCGCTTTGCCTGGTGGCGTGCTGACGCGGGTGGCGGCTAGCCATATCCGCATCGGCACTTTCCAGTATTTCGCGGCGCGTGGCGAGATTGAAGCACTGCGCCTGCTCACCGACCATGTCATCGCCCGCCATTACCCCGAGCTTGCGGAGGCGCCCCATCGCCCCGCCGCTTTGCTGGCGGCTGTTGTGGAGCGTCAGGCCAAGCTCATCGCCCAATGGATTCTCGTGGGCTTTATCCACGGTGTCATGAACACCGACAATATGACCATCTCCGGCGAGACCATTGATTATGGCCCTTGCGCCTTCATGGAGGCCTATGACGCCCGGACGGTGTTTTCCTCCATCGATACCCAGGGCCGCTACGCCTATGCCAACCAGGCCAGCATCGCCCAATGGAATCTAACGCGTCTGGGGGAATGTCTGACCGTATTGATGGGCGATGGCGAGGAGACCGCCGGACTGATCAAGGACGCGCTGTCCACCTTCCGCGACCATTTCCAGAGCGCCTACCTCGGCGGTTTGCGCCGCAAGTTGGGTCTTCAGGACGACCGCGCCGAGGATGGCGCGCTGGTGCTGGATCTCTTCCAGCGCATGACCGCCAACAAGGCGGACTTCACGCTCACCTTCCGCAAACTCTGCGACGCCGCGCAAAGCGAAGCGGCGGACGCCGAGGTCGCGTCCCTGTTCGCCGACCCCACAAGCTTTGCAGGCTTTGCGGAGAAGTGGCGCGCGCGCATGGCCTCCGAGGGCATGGTGGGGGAGGAGCGGGCGCAGGCCATGCGGCGCGTCAATCCCGCCTTCATTCCGCGCAATCACCGCATCGCCGCCGTCATTGAGGCCGCCGAGACGCGTGACGATTTCGAGCCCTTCCATAGGCTCTGCGCCATTCTGGAGCGTCCCTTCGAGGACCAACCGGAGGCCGCAGACTTCATGCTGCCAGCCACGCCAGAGGAGCGCGTGACGCGAACCTTCTGCGGCACCTGAGCCGCGGCGCTCCCGCCTATCCCGCGCGGCGCGACAGAGCCTTCACCGCGTCGATGATCTCCGGATAGGCGGAGCAGCGGCACAGATTGCCCACGAGATAGTGGCGGATCTCCTCCTCGGTGGGATGGGGATTCTCCTCCAGCAGTTTCTTCGTCATCATGATGAAGCCCGAGGTGCAAAAGCCGCACTGGAAGGCGCCCGCGTCGATGAAGGCCTGCTGCACCGGATCAAGCGTCTCGCCCTGCGCGAGGCCTTCGATGGTGCGGATCTCGGCGCCATCGGCGAACCACGCCAGACTGAGGCATGCGGAAATCGCCTTGTCGTTCAAATAGACGGTGCAGCAGCCGCACAGTCCCTGGCTGCAGCTTTCGCGGGCGCCCTTCAGGTCGAACTGGTTCTGCAGCAGGTCGATGAGCGTATCCTGTGAGGAGACCATGGCCTTGGACGGGACGCCATTCAGCGTGAAGCGAATGAGACGATGGGTGCTCATGTCAGGCTCCCGCCTTGGCTGATTTGACGGACTGGATCGCCCGATAGACTGTCTCCGGCGTGATCGGCAGATCCAGCAGATGGACGCCAATGGCGTCGGCGATGGCGTTGCCGATGGCGGGCGACAGGGCGATGGTTGTGCTCTCGCCCGCGCCCTTGGCGCCGAAGGGGCCTTGCGGATCGCGCGACTGGGTCGCCTCGTTGATGAAATCGCGGGGCATGTCCAGCAGGCTCGGGATCTTGTAATCCGCCAGCGAGCCATTGGTCAGTTGGCCGTTCTGGAAGATCATGTTTTCGGTGGTGGTGAAGCCATATTGCATGATGCCCGCGCCCGACAATTGCACCTTCGCAAGCTTGGGATTGATGGGCACGCCGATATCGGCGACATTGATGAGCTTGGTCACGGTGAACTGGCCGGTTTCCATGTCCACTTCAACTTCCGCCCCACTGGCGCCCACGCCCCAGAAGGGCGTCGCCATGCGCGATTGGCCGGTCTCGGAATCGGGCTTCTCGTAATCGGGAATGAAGCTGCCCGTGCCGATGATATTGCCCGCCTGCATGCCATATTTCTTGCGCAGCAGTTCCGCCACGGGGAGGTTTGAGCCTGGCGGCAGGCCAAGGTCGCGAGCCAATTCCTCGATCTTGTTGCGCGCGTCTTCGGCTGCAAGGCGCACTGCGGTGCCCATATGGAAGGTGGAGCGCGAACCCAGCGTACCCATGTCATAGGGGGTCACGTCGGTGTCGGGGTGGATCACCTTGATAGCGGCGGCGTCCATGTTCAGCACTTCGCCCGCGATCTGCGCCATGACCGTATCGGAGCCCTGGCCCATATCGACCGTGCCGATGTAGAGCGCGCAGCTCCCATCGCCGTAGAGATTGACAATAGCGACAGACGTGGTTGGCGCCGTGATGCCCTTGAAGCCGATGGCGAGGCCACGGCCGCGCCGCACGGCGCCATTCCCATGATCAAAAGGCTTGCTCCAGTTCAGGTGGCCCATCACCTGATCCATGGAAAGTTCTATGTCCGCATCGCGCAGCAGCGTGCCGGAGGCCTGAGGGCGGCCATTGCGCAGGATGTTGCGACGGCGGAAGTCGGCGGGATCGAGCCCCAGTTCTCGCGCCATCATGTCCATGTGGCACTCATAGGCCCAGGCCGTCTGCGGCGCGCCAAAGCCGCGCAGCGCGCCCGCAGGCGGGCGGTTCGTATAAACGGCGTAGGAGTCGATCCAGACGTTGTCGATGTCGTAGGGCCCGGCGGAGGTGAACCCCGCCTTCTGCGTCACGCGCGGGCCGATGTCCGCATAGGCGCCGCCGTTCCACCAGATCCGGCATTGACGCGCGGTGATCTTGCCGTCCTTGGTGACAGCGCTCTTGATCTTGAACGTGCAGGGGTGGCGCGTCACCATGAAGAACTGCTCTTCCATGGTCAGCGATATCTTCACCGGCTTGCCCACCAGCAGGGAGAGCGAGGTGACCAGCGCCTCCAGCTTGATGTAGAGCTTACCGCCAAAGCCGCCGCCCAGATGCGGCACCTTCACGCGCACCTTGTTCTCGGGCAGCCCGAGGAAGCGCGCCATTTCAATGCGCACGAACGAGGGGCCCTGGGATGCCGTGTGTATCGTCGCCTGCCCATCCACCACATCGGCGACGGTGACGAAGGGCTCCATGGGGATATGCATGACCTGCTGGGTGCGGAATTCATGTTCGAAGACATGATCCGCCATCGCAAAGGCCGCATCCACATCGCCGCGCCGCAGCTTGTAATCCAGCGCGATATTGGTGCCGCGCCTGCCCTTGAGATGTTGCAGATCCGGGAAGGTGGCGGCTGGCTTCAGCTCATCGTGGACCAGCGTCGAGGACTCCGCAGCCTCCATTTCGTCGAAGACGGCGGGCAGTTCCTCATATTCCACCTCGATCAGGCCGAGCGCTTCTTCGGCGATCTTGCGGTCATAAGCCAGCACCACCGCCACCGGCTCACCTGCGAAGCGGACCTTGCCGTCGGCCAGCACGGGCTGGTCATGGAAGGCCGGGCCGTAATAGGGGTGGGGGAGAACGGTCTTGATGTCATCGATGGTCACGACGCGGTAGACCCCTTCCAGCGCCGCCGCCGCCGAAACGTCGATCTTCCGGATCAGCGCATGGGGCATGGTGCTGCGGAAGATCTTGCCATGGAGCATGCCCGGCAGGCGCAGATGGTGCACATATTCCGTGCGCCCCGTGACCTTGGCGCGGGCCTCAAGGCGTGGAATGGAACGGCCGATTTGGGGCGAGGGATTGAGGTCTGACATGGCTTCACTCACACAGGTCGTGCAGCGCACGCTTCAGATGCACGCTCAGCAGATGGGCCTTGTAGTCGCTGGAGCCGCGGCTGTCGGTCTCGATATGAACCTCGCTGGCGGCCGCTTTGCCAGCCGCCGCAAGCAAATCATCCGTGATGGCCTGCCCACGCACCACCGCCTCCGCTGCGACAAGGCGCGTCGGGCGGTCGGTGGCGGCGCTCAGGATCAGGCGCAGGTCCTCGCACCGGGCGCCCTGCATCTTCAAGCCGATGGCGATGCCGATGGCGGGCCAGTCATGTGCCGAGCGCGTGGTGACCTTCACATAGCGCCGCCGCCAGCCCTGCTGCACCGGCGCATGCAGGCGCATGATCAGTTCGCCCGGCTGCAGCGTGGTTTCATAATAGCCCGCAAAGAGCTCGATCACCGGAAAGCGGCGCTCGCCCTGCGGGCCGATCACGGAGACTTCCGCATCCAGCGACGCCCATACGGGGGGCAGGTCGAGATGGGGATCCGCATGGGCGAGATTGCCGCCGATGGTCGCCACATTGCGCACGCGCGGATTGGCGAGGGTCACCATGGTCTGGGCGATGACAGGTAGGCGAGCGCACAGATCCGCATGGTGCTCCAGTTCCGCGAAGGTGGTCATGGCGCCGATGGAGAAAGAGGCGCCATCAGCGCTCAACTCCACCCCATGAAAACGCGGATCCACCTTGGCGAGGCTGACCAGCGCCGATGGCTTGAAGAGCTGCGCCTTCATCATCAGCATCAGGGCCGTGCCCCCGCCCATGGGGCGGGCTGCGCCATCCGGCGCGCGCAGAAGGCAGAAGGCCTCCGCCAGATCGCCGGGTTCGTGGATGTCCAGATCCGCCATCGCCATCACCGCCCCTGCGTGAACCCTATACCCTGAAGCCGCCGCGCTTGCGCCCTTCGGAGACGCTCACGAAAAGCTCGTCCAGCGTCAGCTTACGCTTGATCATGCCTTGCCCGTAGGAATAGCCGATCAACGTTTCCATCGTATGCCGGTTGGCGTCGGACAGGCCATATTCCCAGGGGTCCGGCCCCAGAAGTTGGCGCTGCTCTTCCCAGGCATGGCGATACCAGGCGAGCGGCACGATGCGCGGGTTGAACATGCGCTTCATGGCGATGGCCTTGGCCTTGTCGAAGGCCTTGTAGAGGCTGATGGGCACCCAGGGGTTCGCCTCCACCACCTCTTTCTTCACGCCCATCACATGCATGATGGGGAAGATGCCGGTCTTCTTGAAGTAGCGGTCTTCCTCGGCCTTGTAGTCGTCGAAGAGGCGACCAATGGCGGGGTGGCCGTTCACATAGGGTTCGATGAGATCGGCGTGGATCACCGCGTCGAGTTCACCCGAGATGAGCATGGCTTCCAGCGTCTGGTTATCCGCAAGCCGCGTCAGCCGGAGGTCGGAGGGGGGCGTGAATTCCACGTCCTCGTCGATTTCCGAGTACCAATCGATGGACTTGTGGGGAACGCCATATTCCTGCTCGAGAATGCCGCGCATCCAGAGGATGGCGCTCACCTGATAGGACTTCACGCCCACCTTCTTGCCGATCAGATCCTTGGGCTCGCGGATCCCCTTCGAGGTGTTCACGAAAACGAATTCGTGACGAAACCGCCGATGCAGGAAGACCGGAATCCCCTCGAAGGGATGGCCAGCGTCCTTGGCGAGGATGAAGGAGGAGGCGGAGACCTCCGCCACATCGAACTCCCGGTTGCGCAGGAACCGCCAATGACGGGTGCTGGAGTCGATGTCGGTCAGGATCGTCAGGTTGATCCCGTCCGGCTTCACTGTGCCGTCCTTCAGCGGGCGCACGATCTCGTAGTCGCCGCAGGCCAGTGTGAGATGAATGTCACCCATGAAAAAACGCCTTCTATCTGTCAATGATTGTGATGGTCTTGAGCCCGGTCACGCCCCGGGCAGATCCTTCGCCCATTTCTCCATGATGCGCGCGTCCAGCGCCTTGGAGGAGCGCGCCACGATGGGGAATGTGTCCTTGCGGCGGAAGGGCTTGGTGGCGTCGATGATCACGCGGCCGTTGCGGCGGTCGGTGTCGCCGTCATAGCACATGGGATCCAGCGCCGAGCTCCAGCCGCCTTCGATGATGTCGATGTCCTCGCGGGTGTCGACGCGGGTGGACATGGCCCAGATCACGTCATCGATATTGGTGGGATCGATGTCGTCATCGACCACGATGGTCCAGCGGTTGCAGTAGGCACCGGCGTGGCAATGGGCGGCGATCATGCCCGCCTGCTTTGCGTGGCCGCCGTAGAGCGTCTTGATGGAGATGGTCAGCCAGAAGCGGCTGCCGCCGGCTTCATGGGCCCAGACGCCCTTCACCTCGGGCACGCCCGCCGCCTCAAGCTGGTTCCATACGGCGCCGCAGCGATAAGTGCCGAGATAGAAGGTGTTGTCATTGGGGGGCACGGCGGGGATGGCGCCCAGCAGGATCGGGTCATTCCGGTGCATCATGGTCTCGATGCGGATGGCGGGCTCGGGGCGGCTGCCGCCCGCGTAATAGCCGGTCCATTCGCCCAGCGGGCCTTCCTGGATCACGTCGTTGGGATAGATATAGCCCTCGAAGGCGATCTCGGCGTTGGCGGGCACGGGCATGCCGGTCTTGGGCATGCGGATGGTCTCCACCGCTTCGCCGAAGATGCCGCCCGCCGCCTCGAACTCGCTCTTGCCATAGGGAATTTCGAGGCCCGACAGCATGAACATCGCGGGGTGCACGCCCACCACCACGGCGACCGGGCAGGGCTCGCCCTTGTCGTGATATTTGTTCATGAGAATGCGCCCGTGCTTGCCGGGGGAGATCATGACGGAGGCGGTCTTGGGGCCATGCACCTGCACGCGATAGGCGCCATAGTTGATCCAGCCGGAGTCCGGATCCTTCATGATGACGAGGCAGGCGGTGCCGATAAAGGGGCCGCCATCATGCTCGTGCCAGACCGGCGTGGGGATCTTGTTGAGATCCACCGCGTCGCCCTCCATCACATTCTCCATGAGGGGGCCGCCATTGACCTCCTTGGGGGGAATGGAGGGCGCGTTGCCCATATATTTGCGCCACCACTGCACCAGCTCCATGTCGGTGCTCTTGGCGGGAATGCCGAGCGCCACATTGATGCGCGGCACCGAGGTCAGGATATTCGCCAGCACCCGCGTGCCCTTGGGATAGCCGGGGATCTCGTCGAAGAGCACCGCAGGGTTGCCCATCTTGCGCATGTAGATATCGACGATGCCGCCGATCTCCTCCTTGGGCTCGGCTCCCTTGATGACCTTGAGTTCGCCCACGGCGTCGATGGCCGCAATCCAGTCACGAAGATCCTTGTTCGCCATGCTAAAAACCCCCTTGGATCAAGGCTGCGGTCCGGCGAGCCCTGTCGTGTTGATGCTTGATGATAGCTCAATCTGTCATGGGCGAGGCAAGCCCCGCGCCCGCGCCGTTGAAATCAGATGGAAAAGCGTTTCCGGCAAAACCGGGGTCTGCTGGATGCGAATGTCGAAGGGCGCGAGAGCGTCCTCGATGGCGGAGATAATCGCGGCGGTCACCGGGATGGTCCCCACCTCGCCCACGCCCTTGGCGCCCAAGGGATTGATGGGGGAGGGGGTGTCGCGATAGAGCGTCTCGAAGCGCGGCAGCTCCGGCGCCGTGGGCAAGAGATAATCCGCGAAGGTGGTCGTCAGGGGCTGGCCCTCGTCGTCGTAGATCATCTGCTCGAACAGGGCGTTGCCGATGCCATGGGCGATGCCGCCGCGGATCTGGCCCTCGACGATCATGGGATTGACCCGCACGCCCACGTCCTGAAGGGCGATGTAGCGCAGGATCTTCACCTGCGCGAGATCCACATCCACCTCCACTTCCGCCACATGGGTGGTGTTGGAATAGGTGAGCGCCTCCGTCTGCCATTTGGCGTCGGATTGCAGGGAGGGGTCGAGCCCGGGCGGGAAGGCGTAGCCCGGCGATCCCCGCAACACCCGCGCCAGCTCCGCGAGGGTGACCGAGACATCGGAGCCCTTCACACGCACCTTGCCGTCCAATAACTCGAGATCTTCGATGTCGGCTTCGAGCATATGGCTGGCGAGCTTCTTCGCCTTCTGCGCCACTTCGGTCGCCGCCAGCAGCACGGTGTTGCCCGCAGTCACGAGTTGGCGACTGGCGAAGCCGCCGAGGCCGAGGGGCGCTGCGACGGTGTCGCCGCAGATGACCGTCACCTTGTCCGCAGTAAGCCCCAGTTGCTCCGCGCAGATCTGCGCCAGCGTGGTCTTGATGCCCTGGCCCATGGCGGCGGCGCCTGTGAAGATCGACACCTGCCCCGATGGATTGACCCGCACCGTGCCCGATTCAAATGGCCCGCGCCCGGTACCCTTCACCGCATTGGCCAGACCAATGCCGATGTAGCGGCCCTGCTTGCGCGCTTCGAGTTGGCGGTCGGCAAACCCATCCCATCCCGCCGCCTCCAGAGCCTCCTTCTGGGAGGCGATATAGTCGCCGCTGTCATAGGTGACGGGCGCCCCGGAGCGCGCCTTCAGCGGCTTGGTATAGGGCATCTTTTCGGGTGGAACGAGGTTGCGGCGGCGCACCTCGGCCCGGTCCAGCCCTAGTCGCTGGGCCACCAGATCCATCAGGCGCTCCATGGCGAAGGCCGCCTGCGGATAGCCCGCGCCTCGCACGGAGGAGGCCGGCACCTTGTTGGTGAAAGTGATGATCACCCGCATGTCGAGGGCCGGGACCATGTAGGGGCCTGGCACCGCCGTCGCCGAATTATAGGGCAGGTTAACGGCCTTCAGCGCATAGGCGCCCTGATCATGGATCAGCGAGCCGCGAAGGCCGCGAATGCGCCCATCCGCCTCCACAGCGATCTCAAGCGACCAGAACTGGTCTCGCTCCTGCACGGCCGTCAGGCAATGTTCGCGTCGGTCCTCCACCCATTTCAGGGTGCGGCCCAGCATACGCGCAGCGGCGGGGATCGCCAGCTCTTCCGGATAGGCGCAATATTTCGGGCCAAAACCGCCGCCGACCTCGGGGGTGATGACCCGCAGCGCGTCGTCCTCAAGGCCCAGAACCTCCAGAATGCCCTGATGAATGTCGTGGGGCATCTGGGTGGAGGACCAGACATTCATCGTCCCGTCCATGCGCGGCTCAGCGATCACGCCGCGCGTCTCCATGGGATGGCCGCAACCACGATGTTGCAGCATGTCTTCTTGAAACACATGGGGCGCATCGGCGAAGGCGGCATCGATGTCGCCATAATTTACGTGCATGCGGTTGAAGACGTTGGAAGACGCCTCCGTGCGCACCCGGGGCGCTGTGTCGGGCACTGCATCCTTGGCGCTCATGATCACGGGCAGGGGCGCGTATTCGATCTCCATGAGATCGACCGCGTCCTCCGCGATATGGCGGGAGCCCGCGATGGCCATGGCGATGGCTTCGCCGACGAAGGCGACTTCGGTTCCCGACAGGATATAGGGCGTGATGGCGGCGGTGGCCTTGGTGGGGCTGGCGCTGAGCGGCATGCGCACCCGGCCCAGGGCGCGCTCCATGTCCTCCATGGTGATCACCGCATGGACGCCGGGCAGGGCGCGAGCCCGGGTCACATCGAGGCGCGTGATGCGTGCATGAGCGTGCTCGCTGCGCAGAAAGGCGACATGCAGCTGGCCGGGCAGCTCCAGATCGTCCAGATATTTCATCTGGCCCCGCAGCAGCGCAGGGTCTTCCAGACGCTCGACGGAGAGGCCGATCTGGCGGGCCATCAGCGTGTCCCTCCCTTGAGGGTTCGCGCCGCCTGCAGGGCCGCGTCCACGATGGGCTGGTAGCCCGTGCAGCGGCAGATATTGCCGGAGATGGCGTCGCGCACCTCCGCCTCGCTGGGGTCGGGATTCTCGTCCAGAAGCTCCACCACGGTCAGCAGCATGCCCGGCGTGCAGAAACCGCATTGCAGGGCGTGCTGGTCGCGAAAGGCCTGCTGGATCGGATGCAGGGGCGCCTGTGCGTCGGACAGGCCCTCCACGGTGGTGATCTCGCAGCCCTGGGCCTGCACGGCGAACATCAGGCAACTGCGTAGGGTGGCGCCATCCACAAGCACGGTGCAGGCGCCGCAGATCCCATGTTCGCAACCAAAATGCGTGCCTGTGAGGCCGAGATCATGGCGCAGGAAATCGCCCAGATTGACGCGCGGCTCCACCGCCCGCGTGTAGCTGACGCCATTCACGGTGAGGGTCAGATCCTGTTTCATGCCGTCACCATGGTTGCGCAAGCGCTGGTCAGGGCCCGCCGCACCAGCGTTCTGGCGATCTGGCGCTTGAAAGGGGCGCTGGCGTGAATGCTGCCCTCGGCAGGCAGGCGCTCCACCTCTTCCGCCACTTGGGCGAATAGCTGCTCATCGGGCCTCGCCCCCAGAAGGCTCTGCTCCGCATGGGTCAGCCGGGCAGGGCGGTCGCCGAGCCCGCCGACGCAGATAGCGGCGCGCGTAATGGCGCCCTGCGCATCGAAGGTCAGCAGGCAGGCCGCTGAGGACATGGCGTAATCGCCCGCGCGCCGGGCATGCTCCAGAAAGGCGAAGGCGTGGCCCTGTGGCCAGGCCTCCATCTCGATGCGGGTCAGCATCTCGCCCGCGTCCAGCCCCGGGGACATGGCGCCCTGAATGAAGTCACGAACCGCCACCCGCCGCGAACCTCCCGCCGACTGGATCGTAAGGGTTGCGTCATGCAGCACGCAGAGCATGGGCAATTCGGCGGAGGGGTCGAGGTGGCAGAGACTGCCGCCGATGGTGCCCCTATTGCGGGTCTGGCGATGGCCGATCTCCCGGACGGCCTGCGCAAAAATAGGGGCGATCTCAGCCAGTCCCGCATGGCGCTCGATTTCGCGCTGCCGCGCCATGGCGCCGAAGCTGAGGCGACCGCCTTCGATAGTGATCCCGCGCAGTTCGTCAAGGGCATTTATATCCACAAGCGCAGTCGGCGCCAGCAGGCGGAAATTGAGCATGGGAACCAGCGACTGTCCGCCCGCCAGCACGCGCGCATCCGCGCCGCGCAAGAGCTCCAGAGCCTCTGGCAGGCTCTGGGGTCGATGGTAGTCGAAGGGGGGCGCTTTCATTCTTGCATCCGCTCTATTTCGCGCCCAGAACCCGCGCCGTCGCCTGCACAACATCCTGCGGCGTCTTGTAGAGTTCGCGCACCAGGGCGGCGATCTCGGGGCCGGACATCGGGTTCACGTCGAGCTTTGATTTTTGCGCATCGGCCAGAAATTCCGGATCCTTCATGGTCTTGTCGAAGGCTTCCTGCAGGGCTTTCAAACGATCAGGCGGCACATCCGGCGGGGTCACGAAGGGGCGGGCCATGGCCTGCGGCGCGACGGCCAGCGCGATGATCTGCTTCTGTGCGGGCGTCTTCGCCAGATCCGGCATGAAGGGTGTGCCGGGAATGGCGGGGTCGGGCTTCGTCGCCGCCTGCACCACCACGTTGATTTTCTTCTGGGCCAGCCAATCTCCATGGGCCGCGCGGATAGTGGAGAGCGAAATGCCGCAGAGCCCGTCGACTTCCCCGCGCTCCATGGCCAGCGTGATGTCGGCGGTGCCGGGATAGCCGCTGACGAGCTTGAGATTCGCCTTGAACTCTTCGCGCAGCAGCGTGGCGAACATGTCGGGGTCCGAGCCCTTTCCTTCTCCGCCGAAGACGGAGGGCTTGGTCATCAGGTCATCCCAGGTCTTGATCTTCGAATTGTTCCAGGTGATGCACACGCTGGTGTCGGAGGTGATGGACCCCACATAACCCAGCTTGGCGCCATCGAATTCGGGTGCAAAGAGCAGGGGATAGATGGGCATTCCCCGTGCGAAGGTGGCGATGGCGGTCCCATCTCTTGGAGCGACTGCGTTGATATAGGTCGCAACCTTCAGGCTTCCGGCGCCGGGCATGTTTTGCGGCACTATGTTCGGCTTGCCCGGGATGTTCCGGCCCAGATGCCGGGCGAGGAGGCGCGCATAGAGGTCGTAGCCCCCGCCCGCGCTGTACCCAATGGAAAGATTGATGGACTTGCCCGCATAGAAGTCTGCGATCGGCTGGGCCCTGAGAGGGCTGGCCACAAACAGGAAAGCCAAAGACGCTGCGACGACTTCTTTCATGCTTCATGCTCCAGGTGCGAGTTCAGGAACAAATCTGCGTTGCTTGAGTGTGCACTTTTCGGGCAATGTCCCAAAAAAGCTACCCATCTGCCTAGTCATTGTCAATTTGACACAGCCGTTGCGGCTGGAATTGGCATTTCCGGGCTGATCCCAGGGAAAAACGCAAAAACCGAGCCACGCCGGATCGCCATCCGCTCGATCAAACGGCGCGTCACCGCTTCGCACCAAATTCCTGCATGAACTTCAGAATTTCCGGCTTCACGGAGAGGTCAGCGTTTTTCCGGCGAAGAACGTCTGCGCCTGCGCTTGCCCCGTCATAATGCTGGCGGCGATGAGCGAGAGCACGGCTGGCGTGAACCTGCGCATGGAGCGTCTCCCTATCTTCGTCGAAATCACTTCTTGCGGGTGAAGGGCCCAAGCTCTCTGGCTGCGGCTTCGGCGAAGGACAGGTCGATGCAATCCTCGACTTTCATCGCCTTGTTCGCGACTTCGCCCTGATCCTGAAAGAAGAGAAGATCGCGGCGGATGCTCTCAAGCGCGGGCTTGCCATCAGGATCGGTCGCCTGCGGCGTGATGCTGCGCGCCAGGTCCAGTGGAATGTTCAACTTGCGGGAAAAGATATCGATCACTTCATCAGCGCCGCCATCCTTGCGCCAGCGGCCATTCTCAAGCGCATTCAGATAGTCGCGATTGGCTTTCAGAAAGGCGCGCATGAAGCGCCGCGCGACATCGGCCCGCTCCTGGCGGAACTTGTCGCCAAAGAACAGAAGCGACAGTTCGTAATTGCTCACCACCTCTTCGGTTGGTGCGAATTCGACCGCCAGACCTTCGCGCACGACAATTGTTTTGAAAGGCTCATTCATAATGGAGCCGTCGATGGCGCCGCTCTTGAACGCGGCGACCTGTTGCGGAAAGCTCATGAAGACCTTTTCGATATCCTGATATTGCACGCCGCCCTTGATCGCAGCCTGATTGATGATGGACAATGGGCCAACGCCTGCGCCGCCTTGCGCGAACTTGAGGCCTTTCAGGTCGGACCAGGATTTGAAGCGTCCGCTGGTGATAAGCTCCTTGCGGATCATGACGCTTTGATAGATGTAGCCGGGCTCGGTGCGTCCCTTGTCCGCGACGATCCGCACGCCCACCTTGCGATCAATGGCGTTGAACAGACTGACCGCCGTAGCGCCGCCGCCCACATCAAGATCGCCAACGCCCAGAGAGGGGATCATCTTGGCGGAGGCGTCGAAGACAATGAACTCGGCTTCGATGCCTTCCTGTTTGAAATAGCCCTTTTCATTGGCGATATGCACCGCAATGTCGCCGGATGTGTTGAGCACGCCGATCTTGACGCGATCCGCCGCTTGCGCCGGACAGTGCGCGCCAGAAAGAACAGCGACCAGAAACGTGGTCATGCGCAGAGCCTTGCCAATCATTTCGCCCCTCCCTTTGTTGATCTTCTATTCAGTCATGCAGGTGATCAGGATTCTATCCGCTGAGGGCTTGTTGCTGGGTCATGGCGCCTCGCTTTTGTTTTGCGAGCGCAGGACGCCGCGCGTTTCAAGAGACAGGATCTCCTGCTCCGAAAGCCCGAGAACCCCGCGCATGACCTCATGGGTGTGCTGCGCGAGCCGTGGCGGGAAGGTATGATTCTGCTCGCCATCATGGGGCAGTTTGATGGGATTGCCCGCGACGCGCAGCTGGTGGCCCTCATCATCGGTGAGTTCGAGGATCATGTTGCGCCACGACACCTGCGGATTGGCCAGCGCCTCGCCCACGGTGTTCACCGTGCCCACAGGCACGCCAGCGGCGAGCAGCGCGCTCACCCAATCGCTCGCGTCTTTTTCCACAAAGGCCTTGTCGAAGGCGGCGATGATGCGGTCACGGTGATAGTAGCGGCCCCTTCGCGTGGCGAGGTCCGGCTCCGCGCCCAACTCCGTCAGGCCAGCCGCCTCGCACAGGGATTGCCACATGCGGTCCGTATTGGCGCAGACGACCACATCGCGCCCATCGCGCGCGGTGAAGGAGCGATAGCTGGGGATGGACTCATGACCCTTGCCTTGCCGCCCCGGCACTGTGCCCGAGGCCAGATAATAGGAGGCCTGGTAGGTGAGCATGGCAATCTGGCAATCCAGCATGGAGATGTCGATATAGCGACCCCGTCCCGTGACATTGCGGGACTCCAGCGCAGCGCAGATGGAGGTCGCCGCATACATGCCCGCCGAAAGGTCCGCGAGGGGAATGCCTGCGCGCACCGAGCTTCCCTCGGGTTCTCCAGTCAGGCTCATGCCGCCGGAGACGGCCTGAATCACCATGTCATAGGCGGGGCGCTGATGTTCCGGCCCATCCTGTCCAAAGCCGCTGATCGAGCAATAGACGATGCGCGGATTGACAGCGGAAATGGACTCGTAGGTGATCCCATGCTCGGCAAGCCCGCCGGGCTTCTGGTTTTCCAGCAGCACATCGCATTGCATGGCGAGTTGCTTCAGCAATGCGAGCCCCTCGGGCGTCTTGTAATTGATGACGATGCTTTTCTTGTTGCGGTTGACGCTGTGGAAATAGGCGCTGTCGCCTGCAATGAAGTTTGGCGGTAGTTGGCGTGTCATGTCGCCGCCGCCGGGCTCGACCTTGATCACCTCCGCGCCCATGTCGCCCAGAATTTGCGAGCCATAGGGGCCGGACAGAAACAGGGACAGATCCAGCACGCGGATATGGCCGAGCATTTTGGGGTTCATGCCGCTCATCCCGCCCTCAGGTCTTGAAAATCGTGATGGCGCAGGCCCCATGGTCGAGGCCCGCGATGCCGCCGCCCGTGCAATGGGTGAGGCCAACCTTCGCGCCTTCCGCCTGCCGTGCGCCCGCCTGGCCACGCAACTGCCAGATCATCTCGACGATCTGCGCCGCGCCGGTGGCGCCCACCGGATGACCCTTTGACAGAAGCCCGCCGCTCATGTTGACGGGAATGCGCCCGCCAACGGAGGTCGCGCCGCTCTCCAGCAACTGGATCGCCTCGCCCTTCTTGCAGAAGCCGAGCGCCTCGTAATACATGAGTTCGGCGATGGCGAAGGCGTCATGCACCTCGGCCACATCCACGTCCTGCGGGCTGATCCCGGTTTCTTCGTAGATTTCGTGAGCCCCGCGCTCGGTGATCTCAGCCGTCGTGATGTCGCGATAGCCCGTCACGAAGCGCCCGGAGGTGAGGTCCGCGCCTGCGACCCATACGGGTTTCGTGGTGCTCTGCGCCACGAGCTCGCCCGCGCAGAGCACAACCGCCGCCGCGCCGTCGCCCGTGGGGCAGCAGTGCAGCAGGCCGAAGGGTTCCGCCACCAGGCGCGCCGCCATCACCTCTTCCAGCGTCACCGGCTTTTGATATTGCGCATAGGGGTTCAGCGCTCCATGGCGACGCGCCTTCACGGAGACTTTGGACAGTTGCTCCCGGGTCAGGCCGAACTCGTGCATGTAGCGCTTGGCGCGCATGGAGTAGAGCGCGGGCATGGTGAGGCCTACATCCACCTCCCAATCCTCGGGCTGGCCCGGCAGCACGCCGCCGCCGAGCATGGAGAGCTTGTCGATACCCAGCACCAGCACGCGGTCATAACGCCCTGCCGCGATGGCGTACCAGGCCTCACGAAAGGCCGTGGCGCCGCTGGAGCAGGCGTTCTCGCAATTCACCACGGGAACGCCCGTCATGCCCAGTGGGCGCAGGGCGCGTTGGCCAGCAAGGCGCCCGCCATAGGCGGAGCCGCAATAGACCGCCTCTATGTGTTTGCGCTCCAGCCCGGCGTCCTCGATGGCACCCTTGATGGCGGGCCAGCCCAGATCCTGAAACATGAGTTCGGGATAACGCCCGATGCGCCCCATGGCGGCGCCGATGACAGCGACCTTGCGCATCAGCGGGCCTCCTGCACAGGTTTGAAGCGATGGGAGAGCACGGGTGTTCCATCCGCATGGGCGCGCAGCGTCCCCACGATCAGCTCCACCGTTATATCGAGCGTCGGCGGATGGGCGAGATCCGCTTCAAGGGGCGCGCAGATGCGCACGCCATCGTCGAGGTCCACATAGGCGATGGCGTAGGGCGAGGGCCAGCCCTTGCGCGCGGCGTGGACGATGGAGAAGGAATAGAGCTTGCCGCGCGTCGCCAGCGCCAGATCCTGTTGCTCGGTGGACCAGCACCCCGAACAGATCTTCGGTTTGGGGAAGACCTTTGCGCCGCATTGCGCGCAAAGTCCGCCCATCAGGCGAGGCCTGTGCGCCTCATCGAAGCTGATCGTTCCGGGAAGCGCGTAGTTCGCTTCTGATGCGGACGCGTTCATGTTTCCTCCCTCTCGTCCGGTTCGGCGCTGGACCTGGGGGCAGCTTCGCCCTCGGGGGCCGCCGCGTCAATTGGCGCCGTAAACGGCCTTGATCTTCTGCACGAGGTCGGGTTTCAGATTGCCAACCTCCTGCACCAGTTCTTGCAGCTTGTCGCCGGGCAATGGGGTCAGTTCGACCCGCATTTTCTCAAGCTCTGCGACGAACTCGCCATCCCGCGTCATATCCATGAAGGCCTTGCGCAGCGCCTCGACGCGGGGCGCCGGGAGGCCGGGCGAGGAGAGGATCGCCTTGCCGATTTCGGTGGCGTTCACCACGGCCTTGAGGATCTGGCGCTCTTCCTCGGTCTTGGCGATTTCGACGCAGGTGGGCACATCCGGCAGGTCGGGATGGCGGTTCAGGCCATATTGCACGACCACGTTGATCTTCTTGTCCCGGATCCAGTCGGGATGGGCCGACTTGTAGGCTTCCCAACTCGTCGAATGCCCGTCGATCTCGCCCCGCTCCATGGCGAGCATGGCCTCGTTGGAACCGCCATAGCCCATGACCAGTTTGAACTTGGTGCCCACCACGCGGTTGAGCACATTGGGATAGACATAGACCGTGGAGCCCGTGCCGGTGGCGCCCAGCGCCGCCTCCATTTTGAAGGCGTCGTCGATGGTCTTGATCTTCGACGTGTTCCACATGGCCGTCACATTGATGCTTGACGAGACGCGACCGATCCAGCTGAACTTGGCCGTTTCGAATTTGACGCCTGGCGCGCCCAGGCGCTCATCGAGAATATTGGTGGCGGCCAGCAGCCCCAGCACCGTGCCGTCTTTGGGCGCGACGTTGTAGATATGATTGGCCGCCAGAATGCTGCCCGCGCCGGGCATGTTGCGGAAGACGACTTGCGGATGGCCGGGAATATGCCGACCAATGTGGCGCGCCACAGCCCGCCCGTAGACATCATTGCTGCCGCCGGGCGGATAGCCGACGACCAGCTCGACGGTTTTTCCCGCATAGAATTGCTCGACGCTCTGCGCCATCGCTGGCAGCGCTGCGCACGAGAGCAGCGCTGCGCCGAGAATGAACCTCATGCCTGTGATGGCCATCGTTTCCTCACTTGTTTTTTGTGAGCGCAGCCTTTTAGCCGTCGCCCTTTTTCAACAGTCCCGCGCCCGCGTTCCAAAGTCCCTTGGCCATGACGGTGGCGAGGCCCATTTCTTTCGCCGCCTCCGGTTCGACGCCCTCGTGGCCCGCCATGAGATTGGCTTCGAGGTTCTTCGCAAACTGATCCATGATCACCTGCGCGGTGGACTGCATCAGCGCCGTGCCGCGCGCATATTGGGCGATGGACCCCGCCAGCGTGATGTCGGAGTCCACGCTGATCTTCGTGCCACCGGCATCTTCGCTCAACATGAACACCACATCGGCCCGCGCCGTACCGCGCGCCTTCTCCTCATTGCCCTGCGCTTTGGCGAGCACGCGATAGTTCGCCGCGTCGCGCTCGATGAAGCTGACCGTGCCCTTGAACTTGAGCGCGATGGGCCCGAGCTTGACGCCGATGGTGCCGACATGGCTGTCATCGGGGCGCGACTCCAGCAATTCGGCGCCAGGTGCGCAGCGCGCCACGCGGGGAATATCGTTGAGGACGGTCCAGACCTCGGCGATGGGGATCTGGATTCGCACGTCATTCCGGATTTTCATGCTGGCTTCGACCTCATGATTTCTTTTCGACGGAGCGGACGGCGGTTTCGGCGCCAAGGCCCGAGCGTTGGCGCGCGAGGGTTTGCAGGCCGTTCGCCTCCCAGTTGACTTCGACGGCGTTCTTGGCGAATTGCGTCCAGTCATCGCCCCAGTTGCCGAGTTCATAGCCATGCCAGGGCGAGGGGACCTTGAGGGCGGGCAGGCCAAGCTCATTCCAGATGCCCAGCGTCTCCTCCATGAATTCCTTCTTGGGCAGGGCCAGCGGCGGCATGAGGCGTTTGCGCGTGGCGTCGATCAGCAGCGCGGACTCTGTCTTGCGGTCGCCATATTGGGCGCCCTGTCCGCCGCCGCGATAGGGAAGCACGAGCGTGTCGTCCTTGGGGTTGCAGCGATAGGCCATGGACCACAGCACCGCATCGACGGAGGAGGGATCGATATCGTCGCTCACCGCGATCACCACCTTGCCGAAGGCGGTGATATAGGAGCTGGCCGCCTGCAGGGCGCGCCAGACTTCGCTTTGCGGGGCGCCATATTCGAATTGCAGGAAGATGACCGGTCGCAGATTGGTCAGGGGCTCGTGCAGCACCACGCGCTTGAGGCCCTTGATGTTCAGCGTCTTGCGCAGATGATGCAGGAACAGCGGCTCATAGGCGACTTTCTTGATGACGCTGGATTCGCTGGGCGTCACCTGGCTGATGATGGCGCTGAAGATGGCGTTGCGCCGATGGGTGATGGCTGTCACCTGCATGGGCATGTTGAAGGCTTCGAGCGCCACATAGCCGTTGCTCTCCCCAAAGGGCGCCTCGGGCTCCAGCAGATCCGGTTCGATATAGCCTTCGATCACGATCTCCGAATTGGCGGGCACCAGCAGGTCATTGGTGAGGCATTTCACCATCTCCACCGGCGCGCCAGCCACGGCGCCAGCGACAGCATATTCATCGAGATCGAGGCTGAATTTCTGCGGTGAGGTGAAGACCACCACCGGCGCCCCGCCCAGCGCTATGGAGATGGGCATGCGCTCCTTGCGGTCGCGATATTTCAGCCAATGCACCCAGCCGCCAGCCCCGCCGGGCCGCGCCACCATGCGCACCACAAGCCGATCGGTCGCCTTCAACGCCGCCCGATACATGCCGGTGTTTTGCACAAGGCTTTCGGG
>CAMDOY010000014.1 GCA_945903655.1 Rhizobium sp. Q54
AAAGTCCGTTGCTCTACCAACTGAGCTACGCGATCTCCGGGCCCTTGTGGCCGCCTTTACAAAGCGAACCAACCGACCAACCCCAGGCCAGCGAGACAGGTGAACCGAATTTCGGTCCAAAATCCGCATCGACCGTATGCGGGAATGTAGACATCACTCCCGCGCAGAGTGCGCGTTGAGTACCCGCCCCGGCCGGTTCGGTCAATAGCGGCGAGCAGCCGGTGTGAATTGCCGCCCAGCCATGGGCCATGCTAGGCAACGACTTGAAACGAGGACGTGACGGGCCATGAGCGACCAGCAGGACAGCGGTGACCCCAAGAAGACGGCTTCGCCGTTCTGGCGGTTCTCCCTGCGCATCTACGGGACGCCCGGCGTCCCCGCAGGCTGCCTCACCCTGCAGGATGGGTCGGGCGTGGACGTGAATGTGCTGCTCTTAGGCCTTTTCGCGGCTTCTCAGGGTCGTCAGCTCGCAGCAGGCGACGTCGCAGCCATCGCCGCCGCCATCGAGCCCTGGAAGCTCCATGCGGTGGTCCCTCTGCGAGGGGTGCGCCGGTTCCTCAAGGACACCCCGGCGGGTTTCGAGGCGCAGGACATCCCTGCCCTGCGTCAACGCGTCAAGATGATGGAGCTGGAGGCCGAGCGGCTGCAGCAGGAGGTCCTCTATTCCTCCTGGCCCATGGAGGCGCTTGGCGCCCCGGCCCCGGCCCTGGAGGCCGCGCGGGCCAATGTGGACGCCTATGCTGCGGCGCTCGGCGCACAATTCGATTCGGGGGCGGTTGATTGCCTGCTCGCCGCCTTCGCCAAAATTGGAGAATCATCCCAGTGAGCAAACCCAAACGGATCATCGTCGGCATCAGCGGCGCCTCGGGCGTCGTCTATGGCATTCGCGCCCTCCAATTGCTGAAGAAGGTGGGCGTCGAAACCCATCTTGTGGTCAGCAAGGCCGCCGAGATGACCATGGCCTATGAATGCGACTACACGATCAAGGATCTGCGCGCCATGGCCGACCACTTCCATGCGCAGGTGGATATCGGCGCCTCGATCTCCTCGGGCTCGTTCCACACGCTGGGCATGCTCATCGCCCCCTGCTCCATCCGCACCATGAGCGAGATCGCCACCGGCGTGACGGGCTCCCTGATGAGCCGCGCCGCCGATGTGGTGCTGAAGGAGCGCCGCCGCCTGGTGCTCGCCATCCGCGAGACGCCCCTGCACACGGGCCATCTGCGCACCATGCTGCAACTGTCGGAAATGGGCGCGGTGATCGCCCCCGTGGTGCCGGCCTTCTACAACAAGCCCGAGACCCTCGACGACATCGTCAACCACTCGGTTGGACGCATGCTCGATCTCTTCGACATCGACATCGGCTCGGTGAAGCGCTGGAAGACCGACGAGTAAGGCTTATTTGCTGTTCACGTACCACCAGAGGCCTGCGAAGATGACGCAGGTGACGCCGGTGGTGATGGCGGCCTTGAGCAAGAGCCTGGGCGCGACAGGAGCGCCCGGGTCCGTGCCCGGCGCCATATCCGCATCTTCATGCTGAGAGCGCACCCCAAAGGGCAGGACCGCGAAGAGAACGATCCACCAGATCGTGAAGAAGATGGCGAGGCTGATCGGCAACGTCATGGGGTCGTCTCCTTGAGGGAAGGCGGCCTGAAAGGGCTCACACCTGCTCCAGTTCGATCAGGGTTCCGTTGAAGTCCTTGGGATGCAGGAAGAGCACCGGCTTGCCATGGGCGCCCGTCTTCGGCTCCCCGTCCCCCAGCACCCGCGCACCCTGCGCCTTCAGCTTGTCGCGGGCGGCGAGGATGTCGTCCACCTCGTAGCAGATGTGGTGCATGCCCCCGTCCGGATTTCGCTCAAGGAACTTCGCGATGGGCGAGGTTGCGCCGAGGGGCTCCAGCAACTCGATCTTGGTGTTCGGCAATTCGATGAAGACCACCGTCACCCCATGGGCGGGCTGGGGCAGCGGCTCCGAGACCTTGGCGCCCAGCGTGTCGCGATAGAGCGCCGCTGCGGAGACAAGATCCCACACCGCGATGGCCACATGGTTGAGACGACCGATCATCTTTGCCCCCTTGCTACACTTCCATGATGAGCACATGCACCGTGGGGCGCTTGCCCCAATGGTTGCGCACGGTGTTGCGCACGCCGCGCTCCACCGCCGTCGCCGTGGAGTCCGCATTGCGGCGCACGTTGCGCGGCAGACTGTCCAGCACCGAGAAGACGGCTTCATCGACGATCTGGTCCATGCCCTTGCCATCCTTGGTGCGCGCGGGCAGACCCGCCAGCACCACATCCGGATCGCCCGCCACATCGCCCTTGGCGGTGATGGCGATGCCGATGGAGATGACGCCGCCGAAGCCGAGGCGGGTGCGCGCCTTCACGGCGTCGTCGTCGGGCGACAGGAGAATGTCGCCATCCTTCATCAGGCGCCCATGGGGCACCTCGTCGATGACGCCGGGCTTGCCGGGGGCGAGGGCCAGCATGGCGCCGTTGCGCAGGGTGAACACATGCGGCACGCCCTGGGCGCGGGCGAAATCCGCATGGACAGCCAGATGCAGCGGCTCGCCATGGGCGGGCACGGCGATCTGGGGCCGGATCCACTCATACATGCGCTGGACCTCGCCCCGGCGCGGATGGCCGGAAGCGTGGATGGGCGCATCGCGGTCGGTGATGATCTTGACGCCCTGGGTGACGAGGCCATTGATCATGCCGTTCACCTCCCGCTCGTTGCCGGGAATGGTGCGCGAGGAGAAAATCACGAGATCGCCGCTGTCGAGCTTGATCTCGGGATGCTCGCCATCAGCGATGCGGGCCACAGCGGCACGAGACTCGCCCTGGCTGCCGGTCGCCAGCAGCACGACCTTGTCGCGGGTCAGGCTCGAATAAGCATGAGCGGAGAGGAAGGGCGGCACGCCCTCGAGATAGCCCAACTCGCGCGCCACCGAGAGGGTGCGCTCCATGGCGCGGCCCGCGATGACGACCTGGCGACCCGCCTCCGCAGCGGCTTCCGCCACCGAGCGCAGACGCGCCACATTGGAGGCGAAGGTGGTCACCAGCACGCGGCCCTTGGCCTGGGAAATCACATCCTTCAGGGCGATGGCCACATCGGCCTCGGAGGGGCTCTCGCCCTCGCGCATGATGTTGGTGGAATCGCAGATCAGCGCCAGCACGCCCTCTTCGCCAATGGCGCGCAGACGAGCCTCATCCGTCGGCAGGCCGATCACCGGGGTGGGATCGCGCTTCCAGTCGCCCGTGTGCATGACGGTTCCGAGCGGAGTGCGGATGGCGAGGCCGTTGCTCTCGGGGATCGAATGCGACATGGGCACGAATTCAATCGAAAACGGTCCAAGCTGAATGGTCGCGCCCTGCGCCACCACATTGATGCGGATATCGGGCGCGCCCGGCTCCGACAGGCGGCGAGTCTCCAGCAGGGAGGCGGAGAAGCGCGTGGCGTAGACCGGGCATTTCAGCCTTGGCCAGAGGTCGGCGATGGCGCCCACGTGATCCTCATGGGCGTGAGTGATCACCAGACCCAGCAGGTCCTTCTTGTGGCGCTCGATGAAGGTCAGGTCGGGCATGAGCAGGTCGATGCCCGGCAGGTCCGGCCCCGCGAAGGCGACGCCGAGATCCACCAGAATCCACTTGCGCTTGCCCTTGGGACCGAAGCCATAAAGTGCGGCGTTCATGCCGATCTCGCCGAGGCCGCCGAGCGGCGCGAAGACGAGTTCGTCGTTGGAATCGTTCATTCCCATCCCTATCGTTGCCCGGACGCCTCGCTGAGGCCCGGGAGAAATACATCGCCGGCGTCAATGGTCAGCAAGCCAGCTTCGGTGTCCACCAGAAGCCGCCCGCGTTCATCGAGCCCGCGCAAAACACCCTTGATCCGTTGATCGCCCATGGCGACCTCAGCCGTTTCGCCCATTCCTGCGGCGAAAGTGAGCCAATCTGCGCGGATCTGCGCAAAGCCCATCCCCTCGTCCCACTGATCGAGCCGGTCTGCAAGCTCTTCCGCAAAAGAATCCAAAAGAACGCCGGGCGAAACAGCCAGGCCAAGGCTTGCGAGGTCGGTCGCGGGATAAGGCAAGTCCTGCGGATGGGAGGCGCAGTTGACGCCGACGCCGATGACGCAGGCGAAACCGCCGCCTTGCGTCTGCGTAGCCTCCAGCAGCATGCCCGCCAGCTTGGCGCCGCCCACGACAATGTCATTGGGCCACTTGAGCAGCGCCCGCTGTCCCAGAAGAGGCGCCAGCGTCGACGCCAGCGCCACCCCTGCGACAAAGCCAAGCTGCGGGGCGCAATCAGGCGTGGCCGCATTCACCAGCAAGAGGCTTGCGTAGAGATTGCCTGCCGGAGATACCCATTGGCGCCCGAGCCTGCCCTTGCCGCCGGTCTGCTGCGCGGCGCGTATCCATAGACGTCCGGGATCGCCCTCGCGGGCGCGCCCCATGGCCTCGTCATTGGTGGAGCCGAGGCTGTCGAAGACCTCAAGCCGATAGCCGCGACCCCTGACGGAGGCGGGAAGGCCCACGCTCAGAACAGGGACTTGGCGGCGGCCGCAGCCGCCACATCAAGCGGACCCGGCCAGAAGGAGAAGCCCACCACCAGCAGGCTCGCCACGATCAGCACCGCCGTCACAGCCGGGCTGGCGCGCTCGAAGCCGGGCGCGGGCTCATCGAAGTAGATCACCTTCACGATGCGCAGGTAGTAGAAGCAGGCGACCACGCTCATCAGCACGCCGATGACGGCGAGCGGATAGAGATGGGCCTGAATGGCTGCGTTGAAGACATACCACTTGGCGAAGAAGCCCGCGAGCGGGGGAATGCCCGCCAGCGACAGCATCATGGCCGAGAGGAAAATGGCCATGGGCGCATTGGTGCGCGACAGGCCCGCGAGGTCGGAGATCTTCTCCACATAGACATCGCCCACGCGCATGGACAGGATCGCGGCGAAGGTGCCCAGCGTCATGGTCAGGTAGATCGAGAGATAGACGAGCACGCCCTGCACGCCCTGCTCCGTGCCCGCCGCCAGACCCACCAGCGCAAAGCCCATGTGGCCGATGGAAGAATAGGCCATCAGCCGCTTGATGTTGCTCTGCCCGATAGCGGCGAAGGCGCCAAGCGCCATGGAGAGAATGGAGACGAAGATCAGGATCTGCCGCCACTGGTCGGTGACGCCCGGGAAGGCCGTCATCACCACGCGCACGGTGATCGCCACCGCCGCCATCTTGGCCGCCGAGGCGAAGAAGGCGGTGACGGGAGTCGGCGCGCCTTCATAGACATCAGGCGTCCACATGTGGAAGGGCACCACCGACATCTTGAACGAAAGGCCCGCCAACAGGAACACGAGGCCGAAGATGACGCCGATATTGGGCTTGCCATGGATCGCAGCCGCAATGCCCTCCAGCGACACAGTGCCCGCGAAGCCATAAAGCAGCGAGGCGCCATAAAGCAGCATGCCCGAGGAGAGCGCGCCCAGCGCGAAATACTTCAGGCCAGCTTCAGACGCGCGCACATTGTCGCGATGGAAGGCGGCGATGACATAGAGAGACAGGCTCATCAGCTCGAGGCCGAGATAGAGCGACATGAGCGTCTGCGCCGAGATCAGCATGAGCATGCCGAGGGTGGCCAGAAGCACCAGCACAGGGAATTCGAAGAGGTCGATCTTCTCGCGGCGCATGTAGTCCAGCGACAGCACCAGCGTCACCATGGAGCCAATGAGCGCGAGGCCCTTCATGTAGCGCCCAAAGGCATCATCAATGAAGGCGCCGTCGAAGACCACGACCTTGGGGCCCGTCCCCACGAACAGCAACAGGAAGGCGAGGCCCAGCACCGCGATGGCGCATTCGCTGATGATCCAGTCGCGCCCGTCGCGCGCACGGAACACGCCGAGCATGAGCAGCGCCAGCGCGCCGACGGCCAGCACGACTTCCGGCAGGCTGTGGGCGAGTGCGAAGGAGATGGGAGTCATGATCGCATGTCCTCAGTGCAGCGCGAGCGCGGCGGTTTTGGTGGCGGCGAGCGCGGCGTCGAAACCCCTGACGAGGTGCTCGACGGAGGCTGCGCAGGCGTCCAGGATCGGCCCGGGATGCACGCCATAGTAGATGGTGAGCAGAAGCAGCGGGGTGAACAGCGCGATCTCGCGCGCGTCCAGATCCGTGATCCCCACCAGCGCGGGCTTCTCCAGCACGCCGAAGATCACCCGCCGATAAAGATAGAGCGCATAGGCGGCTGAGAGGATCACGCCCGTGGTGGCGAAGAAGGCGACCCAGGGATTGGCGCCGAAAGCGCCGACCAGGGTCAGGAACTCGCCAACGAAGCCGGAAGTGCCGGGCAGGCCCACGTTCGCCATGGTGAAGACCATGAAGACGAAAGCATAGAGCGGCATGCGCTGCACCAGGCCGCCATAGGCCGCGATGTCCCGGGTGTGGATGCGGTCATAGACCACGCCCACGCACAGGAAGAGCGCGCCCGACACGAAGCCGTGGGACACCATCTGGAAGACCGCGCCCTGCACGCCCTGGGTGTTCATGGCGAAGAGGCCCATGGTCACGAAGCCCATGTGGGCGACGGAGGAATAGGCGATCAGCTTCTTCATGTCCTCCTGCACCAGCGCCACCAGGGAGGTGTAGACGATGGCGATGATGGAGAGCGTCCAGACCATCGGCGCAAAATATTGCGATGCGTCGGGGAACATGGGCAGGGAGAAGCGGATGAAGCCGTAGCCGCCCATCTTCAGCAGAATGCCCGCCAGGATCACCGAACCCGCCGTGGGCGCCTCGACGTGGGCGTCGGGCAGCCAGGTATGGACCGGCCACATGGGCATCTTCACCGCGAAGGAGGCGAAGAAGGCGAGCCAGAGATATTTCTGCATGGAGACGGGGAAATCGGTCTTCAGCAGCACGGTGATGTCGGTGGTGCCCGCCACCCCATACATGGCCATGATGGCCAGCAGCATGAGCAGGGAGCCGATCAAGGTGTAGAGGAAGAACTTGAAGCTGGCGTAGATGCGCCGCTTGCCGCCCCACACGCCGATGATCAGGAACATGGGGATCAGGCCGCCTTCGAAGAAGACGTAGAAGAGCACCAGATCCAGCGCGCTGAACACGCCGATCATCAGCGTCTCCAGCACGAGGAAGCAGACCATGTATTCCTTGACGCGATGCTCGATGGAAACCCAGGAGGCGCCAATGCAGAAGGGCATCAGGAAGGTGGTCAGCAGCACGAAAGGCATGGACATGCCATCGACGCCCAGCTTGTAGGTGAGGCCCGCGCCAAGCCAGCTGCGCTCTTCCACGAGCTGGAATGCCGCCGTCGAGGGATCAAACAGCTTCCAGGCCCAGAGCGAGAGCGCGAAGGTGACCAGCGTGGTGATCAGCGCGGTCCAGCGGATATTGTTGCGGGTCGCCTCATCATCGCCGCGCAGCAGCAGGATGAAGGCCGCGCCGACCAGCGGCAGGAAGATCAGGCCGGAGAGAAGTCCAAAGCCGAACATCAGCGCACCCCTCCCACAAGGTACCAGGAGATCAGGGCGGCGACGCCGATCAGCATGGCGAAGGCGTAGTGATAGACATAGCCGCTCTGCAGGCGCACGACGCGGTTGGTCACGTCGATGACGCGCGCCGAGATCCCGTCAGGGCCCATGCCGTCGATGATACGCCCGTCGCCACCCTTCCAGAACAGCCGACCGAGCCAGAAGGCCGGGCGCACGAAGATGAGGTCGTAGAGCTCGTCGAAATACCACTTTTTGAGCAGGAATTTGTAGAGCAGCGGATTGGACGCCGCGATGCGCTGGGCGGTGCCCGGCGCCAGCACATAGACATAGAGCGCCAGCAAGAACCCGCCCGTCATCATGATGAAGGGAATGAAGCCCACGGCATGGGGGATCTCGTGCATGGCGTGCAGGATGTGGTTGTTCGGCCCGGTATAGATCGACTTCTTCCAGAACTCATCCGCGCCATGGCCGATGAAGGAGGAGGCGAAGGCGAGGCCCGCGAACAGGGCGCCGCAGGCCAGCAGACCCAGCGGGATCAGCATCACATTCGGCGACTCATGGGGCGTGTGATCGTGGCCATGGCCATGATCATCATGCGCATGACCATGATCGCCATGGGCCACATGACGCTCGCCGTAGAAGGTCATGAACACCAGGCGCCATGAATAGAAGGAGGTGAAGCCAGCAGCGATGGTCAGCAGCAGGAAGGCGTAGACGCCCGCGCTGGAATGAAGCCCCGAGGCATAGGCGGCCTCGATGATGGCGTCCTTGGAGAAGTAGCCCGCCGTCAGGGGGAAGCCCGTCAGCGCCAGGGTGCCGATCATCATCATCCAGTAGGTGAAGGGAATCTCCTTCCGCAACCCGCCCATGTTGCGCATGTCCTGCTCGTGGTGCATCGCATGGATGACCGAGCCCGCGCCCAGGAACAGCAGCGCCTTGAAGAAGGCGTGGGTGAAGAGGTGGAAGATGCCCAGGGAATAGCCGCCCACGCCCAGCGCCACGAACATGTAGCCGAGTTGCGAGCAGGTGGAATAGGCGATGACGCGCTTGATGTCGTTCTGCACGAGGCCGACGGTCGCGGCGAAGAAGGCGGTCGTCGCGCCAACAATGGTCACGAAGGTGAGGGCTGCAGGCGCCTGCTCGAAGAGCGGCGACAGACGCGCCACCATGAACACGCCCGCCGTCACCATGGTGGCGGCGTGGATGAGGGCGGAGACCGGGGTCGGGCCTTCCATGGCGTCCGGCAGCCAGGTGTGCAGCAGGAACTGGGCGGACTTGCCCATGGCGCCCATGAACAGCAGCAGGCAGGTGATGGTCATGGCGTCGGCGTTCAGGCCGAAGATATGGATCGGCTTGTTGGCGAGGCCGGGGGCGGCGGCGAAGATCGTGTCGAAGGCGACCGAGCCCGTCAGGCCGAACACAAGGAAAATGCCGAGCGCGAAGCCGAAGTCGCCCACGCGGTTGACCACGAAGGCCTTGATGGCGGCGGCGCAGGCCGAGGGCTTCTCATACCAGAAGCCGATAAGGAGATAGGACGCCAGGCCCACCCCTTCCCAACCAAAGAACATCTGCACCAGATTGTCCGCCGTCACCAGCATGAGCATGGCGAAGGTGAAGAGGGACAGATAGGCGAAGAAGCGCGGGCGGTGGGGATCTTCGTGCATGTAGCCGACGGAGTAGAGATGCACGAGGCAGGAGACGCTCGTCACCACCACCAGCATGACCACCGTCAGCGTGTCGATGCGCAGCGCCCAATCGATCTTGAGGGCGCCCGAGGTGATCCAGTCGCCCAGCACCGGCGTCGTGGCGGGCGCAGAGCCTAGCCCCACGTTGATGAAGGCGATCCATGACAGAACGGCGGAGACCGCCAGCAGACCCGTGGTCACGATCTCGGACTGACGCGGTCCAAGGGAGCGCCCGAGGGTTCCGACGATGAGGAAGCCGAGAAGCGGCAGGAAGACGATCGCGGTATACATCTCCGCTCAGCCCTTCATCATGTTGATGTCTTCAACCGCGATAGAGCCACGGTTGCGATAATAGGTGACGAGAATGGCGAGCCCGATGGCCGCCTCCGCCGCAGCCACCGTCAGGATGAACAGGGAGAAAACCTGTCCGGTGAGATCGCCAAGGAAGGTGGAGAAGGTCACCAGGTTGATGTTGACCGAGAGCAGGATCAGCTCGACCGACATCAGGATGATGATGATGTTCTTGCGGTTGAGGATGATGCCCAGCACGCCCAGCGTGAAGAGGATCGCCGCGACGGAGAGATAGTGAGTGAGGCCGATCTGCATGGCTGATCCTCAGACGCCCGCCCGGGAGGGCGCTTTCTTGATTTCGATGGCGTCGGCGCGGGTGCGCGCATTCTGGTCCGCGATGACCTGACGCTTCACGTCAGGCTTGTGGCGGAGCGTCAGCACGATGGCGCCGATCATGGCGGTCAGGAGCACGAGGCCCGAGGCCTGGAAGAGGTAGACATATTTCGTATAGAGCACGAGGCCGAGCGCCTCGGTGTTCGACATATTGGCCTGGATCGGCGCGCCGCCTGCGCCCAGCGCCGCATCCGACTGGGTGAAGCCGAGCATCACCAGCAGCAGCTCGATGGCGACGACGATGCCAATGATGGAGCCGATGGGCAGATATTGCAGGAAGCCCTGCTTCAGCTCCGCGAAGTCCACGTCAAGCATCATCACCACGAAGAGGAACAGCACCGCCACCGCGCCCACATAGACGACGACAAGGATCATCGCCAGGAACTCCGCGCCCATGAGCAGGAAGAGCCCGGAGGCGTTGACGAAGGCCAGAATGAGGAAGAGCACCGAATGCACGGGATTCCTCGCCGCGATCACCATGAACGCCGAGGCGATCATGATGGCGGAAAAGAGGTAGAAGAAGACCGCGGCCACGTTCATCGTTTCGTCCTCGTTCGCGGCGCCTGCGCGCCGGGCGTCGTTTCAGCGGTAGGGAGCGTCCATCGCGATGTTGCGCGCGATCTCGCGTTCCCACCGCGCGCCGTTATCCAGCAGGCGGTTCTTGTCGTAGTAGAGCTCCTCGCGGGTTTCGACCGCGAATTCCTGGTTCGGCCCCTCCACGATGGCGTCCACCGGGCAGGCCTCCTGGCACATGCCGCAATAGATGCATTTCACCATGTCGATGTCGTAGCGGGTCGTGCGCCGCGTGCCGTCGTTGCGGCGGGGGCCCGCCTCGATGGTGATGGCCTGCGCCGGGCAGATGGCCTCGCAGAGCTTGCAGGCGATGCAGCGCTCTTCCCCGTTGGGATAGCGGCGCAGGGCGTGCTCGCCGCGAAAGCGGGGCGAAATCGGGTTCTTCTCGTGGGGATAGTTGATGGTCGCCTTGGGTTTGAAGAGGTAGCGCATCGAGAGCGCGAAAGCTCCGATGAACTCCTTCAGGAAGAGCGACTTTGCAGCCTGATCGAGTTTCATTGCACGGATCCCGCATCACTGCCGAAGGCGGAGCCGAGTGCGAAGCCCACCGCCGGAAGAAGAAAGAAAGCGCAGCCCAGCAGGGCCATGCGAATGCGCCGCATGCTGGCGCTCACCAGCGGCAAGCCAGTGAGCTCGCCGCCCTGCGCCGCCTCGCGCGACACGGCGCCGCCGATGATGCGCAGCACGATCACATATTCCACGAGCCCCAGCGCGAGGCCGCTGAGGGCGCCGATGAGAGCTGCGTTGGAGACGACCATCAGCGCCACCCCTGCGCCATGGCGAATTGCAGCACGCCCGCGACCGCAATCACCATGAACAGCGAAATCGGCAGGAACACCTTCCAGCCCAGGCGCATCAGCTGGTCATAGCGGTAGCGCGGCACGAAGGCCTTCACCATGGCGAACATGAAGAAGACGAGCGTCGCCTTGAGGATGAACCAGATGATCCCGGGCACCCAGGTGAAGGGCGCGAAGGGAATGGGCGAGAGCCAGCCCCCGAGGAAGAGGATCGTGGTCAGCGCGCACATGGTCACGATGGCCACATATTCGCCGAGCATGAAGAGCATGTAGGGGATGGACGAATATTCGACCATGAAACCCGCCACGAGCTCGGACTCGGCTTCCACCAGATCGAAGGGCGGGCGGTTGGTTTCGGCCAGCGCCGAGATGAAGAAGATGATGAACATCGGGAACAGGGGCAGCCAGTACCAGCCGAAGAGGCCGTACTTGGAATCCTGCGCCATCACGATGTCGTTCAGGTTCAGCGAGCCCGCGCAGAGCAGCACGGTGATGATGACGAAGCCGATGGAGACTTCGTAGCTCACCATCTGCGCCGCCGAGCGCAGCGCCGACAGGAAGGGATATTTCGAATTCGAGGCCCAGCCGCCCATGATCACGCCATAGACGCCCAGCGACGAGATGGCGAAGATGAAGAGAACGCCCACGTTGAGGTCAGCGATGGCCCAGCCATCGGCGACGGGGATCACCGCCCAGGCGCTCAGCGCCAGCATGGCCGTGAGGAAGGGCGCCAGCAGGAAGACGCCCTTGTTGGCGCCCGCCGGAATCACCGGCTCCTTCAGCACGAATTTGATCATGTCCGCGAAGGACTGCAGCAGACCCCAGGGGCCCACCACATTGGGTCCGCGACGCAGCTGCACCGCCGCCCAGATTTTGCGGTCGGCATAGAGGATATAGGCGACATAGATCAGCAAGGCGGAGATGGCCAGGAAGCTCTTGCCGAGCATGATCAGGAGAGGAATGATCCAACCGTCGGTCATCGCTTTACTCCGCCGCCTGCTGCAAACGGCCCTTCGCCAGCGCCGAACATTCGGCCATGACAGCCGAGGCGCGGGCGATGGGGTTGGTCAGATAGAAATCCTGCACGGCGCAGACAAAGCCAGCCTTGCTGACGGCGCCCTGTGGCAGAGCCGCCAGCGCGCCTATATCGCCAGCCGCGACGGCGTCGATATGGTCCATGTGCGGATGCGCCGCCACCAGCTGCGCGCGCAGGGCGCCCAGGGAGTCGAAGGGCAGACGATGACCCAACGCATCGGAGAGAGCGCGCAGGATCGCCCAATCCTCGCGGGCGTCGCCCGGCGGGAAGTTGGCGCGGTCGCTCATCTGCACGCGACCTTCCGTGTTCACATAGAGGCCGGACTTTTCCGTGTAGGCGGCGCCCGGCAGGATCACATCGGCGCGGTGCGCGCCGCGATCCCCGTGACTGCCCATATAGACCACGAAGGGCCCTGCCCCGATTTCGATCTCGTCCGCGCCCAGGTTGAACAGCACATCGACGCCGCCAGCAGCCATGGCCGCCGCATCAGCCGCGCCCTCGCCCGGGACAAAGCCGATATCAAGTCCGCCCACGCGCGCCGCCGCCGTATGCAGCACCGCAAGACCGTTCCAGTCGCCCTTCAGGGCGAGCCCGGCGGCCAGCGCCAGCACGGCGAGGCCATCCTCGCGCGCCAAAGCGCCCTGCCCCACGATGATCAGCGGACGCTGCGCCTTTGCGAGGATCACGCCAAAGGGCGTCCCGGCCAGGGAGGCCAGCGTATCGGGGCCCGCGCCCAGATATTGCGCGGGATAGGTGAGATCGACGCGCTCGCCGATGACGCCCACGGGCATACCCGTGCGCGACCAGCGCTTGAGGATGCGCGCATTGAGCACAGGGCTCTCGCGACGCGGGTTGGCGCCTATGATCAGCACCGCATCGGCCTCTTCAATGCCGACGACGCCGGGGTTGAAGATGTAGCTGGCGCGGCCGAACTTCGGATCAAGCTTCACGCCATCCTGGCGGCAATCGAGGTTCTTCGACCCGAAGGACTCGACCAGCATTTTCAGCGCGAACATTTCTTCAACGCTCGCGAGATCGCCAGCGATCGCGCCGATGCGCGCGCCCTTGACCTTGCCAGCGATGGCGGCGAAAGCCTCCTGCCATGAGGCCGGACGCAGACGGCCATCCTCCCGCACGAAGGGCTTGTCGAGCCGCTGGGTCTTGAGCCCATCGACGACCTGGCGGGTCTTGTCGGAGATCCACTCCTCGTTCACCAATTCGTTGACGCGCGGCAGGATGCGCATGACTTCACGGCCACGGGTGTCGATGCGGATCGCCGAGCCCAGCGCGTCCATCACATCGATGGATTGAGTCTTTTGCATTTCCCAGGGACGGGCGCGGAAGCTCTGGGGCTTGGGCAGCAGCGCGCCGACGGGGCAGAGATCCGCCACATTGCCCTGCAACTCCGAGGACATGGCGGTTTCGAGATAGGTGGTGATCTCCATGTCCTCGCCACGGCCTATGGAGCCCATGTCGCCGGTGCCCGCGACTTCCGCCGTGAAGCGGACGCAGCGCGTGCAATGGATGCAGCGGTTCATGGAGGTCTTGACCAGCGGGCCGATATATTTGTCTTCCACCGCACGCTTGTTCTCGGCGAAGCGCGAGGAATCGCCGCCAAAGGCCATGGCCTGATCCTGCAGATCGCACTCGCCGCCCTGATCGCAGATCGGGCAATCCAGGGGATGGTTGATGAGCAGGAACTCCATGACGCCCTGCCGCGCCTTCTGCACCATGGGAGACTTGGTGAAGACTTCCGGCGGCTCGCCATTGGGGCCGGGGCGCAGATCGCGCACGGCCATGGCGCAGGAGGCGGCGGGCTTGGGCGGGCCGGGCTTCACCTCGACAAGGCACATGCGGCAGTTGCCCGCAATCGACAGGCGCTCATGGTAGCAGAAGCGCGGAATTTCCGCGCCCGCTTCCTCGCAAGCCTGCAGGAGGGTGAACTCCGGCGGGACGTCAAGCTCTTTGCCATCGACGATGATCTTGGTCATGTCGCCTTACTCCGCCGCGACGCGAACAGGGTCGCTGTGGGGGTTTGCGGCATATTGATCGATGCGCTTTTCGATCTCGCCACGGAAGTGGGTGATGAGGCCCTGCACAGGCCAGGCCGCCGCGTCCCCAAGGGCGCAAATCGTGTGCCCCTCGATCTGCTTGGATACTTCGAGCAGCATATCGATCTCGCGCTTCTGGGCGCGGCCCTCGGCCATGCGGTTGAGCACGCGATACATCCAGCCCGTGCCTTCGCGGCAGGGGGTGCACTGGCCGCAGCTCTCATGCTTGTAGAAATAGGACAGGCGCGCGATGGCGCGCACGATGTCGGTCGACTTGTCCATGACGATGACCGCCGCCGTGCCAAGGCCCGAGCGCAGCTTGGAGAGGCTGTCGAAATCCATGGGGCAGTCAATGATCTGCTCGGCGGGCACGCAGCGCACCGAGGAGCCGCCGGGGATGACCGCCATCAGATTGTCCCAACCGCCGCGCACGCCGCCGCAATGGCGCTCGATCAATTCGCGGAAAGGAATCGACATGGCCTCTTCCACATTGCAGGGCCTGTTCACATGGCCGGAGATGCAGAAAAGCTTGGTGCCCACATTATTGGGCGCGCCAAAGCTGGAGAACCAGGCGGCGCCGCGACGCAGAATGGTGGGCGCCACCGCGATGGACTCGACATTGTTCACGGTCGTCGGGCAGCCATAAAGACCCATGTTCGCGGGGAACGGGGGCTTCATGCGCGGCATGCCCTTCTTGCCTTCGAGGCTTTCGAGCAGCGCGGTCTCTTCGCCGCAGATATAGGCGCCCGCGCCATGATGCACATAGAGATCAAAAGGCCAGCCGTTGATATTGTCCTTGCCGATGAGGCGCGCCGCATAGGCCTCATCCACCGCCCTCTGCAGGGCGTCGCGCTCGGCGATATATTCGCCGCGAATGTAGATATAGGCGGCATGGGCGCCCATGGCGAAAGAGGCGATCATGCAGCCTTCGACGAGGAGATGCGGATCATTGCGCATGATCTCGCGGTCCTTGCAGGTGCCGGGCTCCGACTCGTCGGCGTTGACCACGAGGTAGGAGGGACGCGCGGGATCGGGCTTGGGCATGAAGGACCATTTGAGGCCCGTGGGGAAGCCCGCGCCGCCGCGCCCACGAAGGCCCGAGGCCTTCATTTCGCTGATGATCCAGTCCTTGCCCTTTTCGAGCAGGCCCTTGGTGCCATCCCAGGCGCCGCGCGCCATGGCGCCCTTGAGGCCCCGGTCGCCGAGGCCGTAGAGGTTGGTGAAGATCCTGTCCTTGTCCTGCAGCATGGCGGCCTCAGTCCTGATTCTTCGCAGCGACGCTGCCGGGGCCGCTGACGCCGTCCAACCCATAAAGGCTCTTCAGCGAGGTCAGGCCACCCGAGGGTTCGGAGCCGACGCGACCGCTCTGCGAGCCGATATGCACCGGACGGCCTGCGGCGAGATCGTCAATCAACCTGGCGAAATTCGTGGGCGTCAGATCTTCGTAGTAATCATCGTTGATCTGCACCATCGGCGCATTGCAGCAGGCGCCGAGGCACTCGACTTCGAGCCAGGAGAACTTGCCATCCGCGCGGACCTGGCGTTGCGGGCCGATTTTCTCTTCGCAGACTTTCTTGATGTCCTCGGCGCCGCGCAGCATGCAGGGCGTGGTGCCGCAGAGCTGGATGAAGTGCTTTCCCACCGGCGCGAGATTGAACATTGAATAGAAGGTGGCGATCTCCAGCACCCGGATATAGGGCATGTCCAGGATCTCCGCGACCTTCTCGATGGCGGGCTTGGGCAGCCAGTAATCGTGCTGGGCCTGCGCCTTCCACAGCAGCGGGATCACCGCCGAGGCCTGACGCCCCTGGGGATATTTGGCGATCTGCGCATCGCACCAGGCCCGATTTTCAGGCGTGAAGTCGAAGCTCGCGGGTTGCTCGTCGGCGAGTCTGCGTACCGTCATGAAGGCGTATTCCCGGAACGATGGCGCTGGGCGGCGACCAGCAGCGCGAAAAGAATGAAGGGACCGCCGACCAGCGAGTGCCAGATCAGCGTTTCAATGCCCTCCTGGGAGGTCCAGAACATCGGTCGTCCCGCAAGCAGGTCGAAGAAAATCCGGCTGACGACCAGAAACACGGCCGTCACCACCAGAAATCTGACCAGTTCTTGCAGACGATCGCCAATGTTCATCGATCAACCTCGCCGAAGACGATGTCGATGGAGCCAAGGATGGCCGAGACGTCCGCGAGCATGTGCTTGCGGCAGAGGAAGTCCATGGCCTGCAGATGGGCGAAGCCGGGCGCGCGTATCTTGCAGCGGTAGGGCTTGTCCGTGCCGTCGGCGACGAGATAGACGCCGAACTCGCCCTTGGGCGCCTCAACCGCCGCATAGACCTCGCCAGCGGGGACCTTGAAGCCCTCGGTATAGAGCTTGAAGTGATGGATGAGCGCTTCCATGGAACGCTTCATCTCGGCGCGGCTGGGCGGCACCACCTTGCCCTGCGTGGAGGACACCGCGCCCACGCGCTCCGTGCCCATCAACCGCTCGACGCATTGCTTCATGATGCGCACGGACTGGCGCATCTCTTCCATTCGCACGACCTGACGAGCGTAGCAATCACCATGCTTGCCCACGGGAATATCGAATTCCAGCTCCTCGTAGCACTCATAGGGCTGGGAGCGACGCAGGTCCCAGGCCGCGCCAGAGCCGCGCAGCACCGGCCCGGAGAAGCCGAGCGCCCAGCACTGCTCCAGCGTGACAATGCCGATATCGACATTGCGCTGCTTGAAGATGCGGTTCTCGATGAAAAGGTCTTCCAGATCGTCGCACACCTTCAGGAAGGGGTCGCACCAGGCGCCGATGTCCGCCACCAGCTTTTCCGGCAGATCCTGATGGACGCCGCCCGGGCGGAAGTAATTGGCGTGCATGCGCGCGCCCGACGCGCGCTCGTAGAAGACCATCAGCTTCTCGCGCTCCTCGAAGCCCCACAGCGGCGGGGTGAGCGCACCCACGTCCATGGCCTGGGTGGTCACGTTGAGAAGATGGGAGAGAATACGGCCAATTTCGGAATAGAGGACGCGGATCAACTGGCCGCGCTTGGGCACATCCATGCCGAGCAGCTTCTCGATGGCCAGGCAGAAGGCATGCTCCTGATTCATCGGCGCGCAATAGTCCAGCCGGTCGAAATAAGGTACGTTCTGCGCATAGGTGCGCGCTTCCATCAGCTTTTCAGTGCCGCGATGCAGCAGGCCGATATGCGGATCGACGCGCTCCACCACTTCGCCATCAAGCTCCAGCACCAGGCGCAGCACGCCATGGGCCGCCGGATGCTGCGGGCCGAAGTTGATCGAGAAATTTCGGACGGCGGGTTGCTCGGTCATTGAACGGCGCCCTCAGCTTGCTTTTTCATCGCCCGGCAGCGCCTGCGGAATGGCGCCTTCCCATGGCGAGAGGAAATCGAACTGGCGGAATTCCTGGTTGAGGCGCACGGGCTCATAGACCACGCGCTTCTCCATGTCGTCGTAGCGGACCTCGACGAAGCCGGTCATGGGGAAATCCTTGCGCAGCGGATGCCCCTCGAAACCATAGTCCGTGAGAATGCGGCGCAGGTCAGGATGGCCGGAAAAGAGCACGCCGAACATGTCGTAGGTCTCGCGCTCGAACCAATCGGCCGCCGGGAAGACCGTGCAGGCCGAGGGGATCGTCTCCCCCTCGCCCACCGCCGCCTTGATGCGCACCCGCTGGTTCAGGCGCGGCGACAGCAGATGATAGACCACGTCAAACCGCTTCGCCCGCGCGGGATAATCGGTCGCGGTAATGTCGATGAAGCAGATGAACTGACAGGCGGCGTCGCTGCGCAGATGGGTCAGCACATCGAGGATACGCGGCGCCTCGGCGACCACATTCAGCTCGCCATATTCCACATAGGCGCGGGTCACGGCGCCCGGCAGGGCGGCGGCGATGGCCGCGCCAAGGATGGCGAGGGGATCGCCCGGGGCTGCTTCGCTGTTCTGTGCGTCGTCCATGTCACCAGCCAGAAAGGGTCCGCCGGCCGAAGCCGGAGGACGGGTTAGCGCTCGATCGTGCCCAGACGCCGGATCTTCTTTTGCAGGAGCAGAACCCCATACAGAAGCGCCTCGGCGGAGGGCGGACAGCCCGGCACATAGATGTCGACCGGCACGATGCGGTCGCAGCCACGCACGACGGAGTAGGAATAGTGGTAATAGCCGCCGCCATTGGCGCAGGAGCCCATGGAGATGACGTAGCGGGGCTCCGGCATCTGGTCATAGACCTTGCGCAGGGCCGGCGCCATCTTGTTGGTGAGCGTGCCCGCGACGATCATCACGTCGGACTGGCGGGGCGAGGCGCGCGGGGCGAAGCCGAATCGCTCGGCGTCGTAGCGCGGCATGGACATCTGCATCATCTCGACGGCGCAGCAGGCCAGGCCAAAGGTCATCCACATCAGCGAGCCCGTGCGGGCCCAGTTGATGAGGTCGTCGGTGGAGGTGACGATGAAACCCTTGTCGGCGAGCTGATCGTTCATGCTCACGAAAAAGGGATCATTGGCGCCCACGGGCTTTCCCGTGTTCGGGTCGATGATGCCCCGCGGCTGCTGGGCGACCATGGTCTGGTTCAATCCCATTCGAGGGCTCCCTTGCGCCATTCATAGATGAAACCAATGGTCAAAACGCCCAGAAACAGGATCATCGACCAGAAGCCAAAGAGCCCCACGTCCTTGAAGGCGACCGCCCAGGGAAACAGGAAGGCGACCTCGAGGTCGAAGATGATGAAGAGCAGCGAGACCAGATAGAAGCGCACGTCGAACTTCATGCGCGCATCGTCGAACGCGTTGAATCCGCACTCATAAGCCGACAGCTTCTCCGAATCCGGAGCCTTGAAGGCGAGCACGAAGGGCGCGACCAGAAGGGCTGCGGCGAGGAAGCCGGCGACGCCCATGAAGATCACGAGGGGCAGATACTCTTCCAAATAAGACGGCATCTAAGCATCCGGAAGCTCGAGGAGAGCGTACGACCATACGCAGGCACTGCGACCTGACCGCAGCATGCCCACGGCGACCGTCGCCCCGGAAGACGGTGGAGCACTACCGCAGCGCACATTATGGCGCAAGATGGACATTGGCCGCAGGGGCCCCTTTTCGGTTCATGATGAAAATAGAACGGGACGGGGCGGCAGCCCCGAGGGCTCAGACCAGGCTCATTAACCCCGTGCGATAGGCGAGAACGCCGACCAGAGCGCCGGAGCCAATCACCCAAAGGGGATTTCGTTTCATGTAATGCATGAATAATGCTGTAAAAAGCGTCAGACCGTAACCAACGGCGTCATGATTGGCGGCCTGGGCGGTGATCGTGCCCGAAGCGAGCATGAGACCGACGACGACCGGGGCGAGCCCCACCTTCACAGCCCTGAGCCAGGCTGCGTCCTTCAGCCGCTCCATGCCCCGCCAGCTGAAATAGGCGATGCAGCTGGGCGGCACCACAATGGCGAAGGTGGAGACCAGAAGCCCCGGCAGGCCCGCGACCTGCCAGCCAATCAGACTCACGATCAGCATGTTGGGGCCCGGGGCGATCTGCGCCAGAGCCACGGTTTTGGCGAAATCCGGACTCGTCATGAAACCGTGGAGATCGACGATCTGCCGATGAAACTCCGGAATCAGAGTGCTGGCGCCGCCCATGGAGAAAAAAGCGGAGGAGATGAAGATGATCAAAAGACCAGAGAGCGCGTCCTCATCCTTCATGAGCGCTTCCCCGCCCGGCTCGCCAGCAGAACCGAAGAGGATCCGATGACCACGATGACCAGCCAAAGGGGCGCCCGGAAAAAGCTCACGGCCACGAAGGTCGTCAGGGCGAAAGCGATGGGCGCCGCCCGCCAGACCACCCCCAGCCCCAACTTGGTGGCGGTCGCCACGATCAGACCCGCCGCTGCGGAAGCTGCGCCCGCCATGGCCGCCCGCACATCGGGCAGATAGGAGAAGTGGTCATAGGTCATGGCCACGGCGATGAGAATCAGCAGGGGCATCAGCAGCAGGGCGCTCATGGAGACCACTGAGCCCAGGGCGCCCTGATAACGCGCGCCGATCATGATGGTGCAGTTCATGATATTGCCGCCCGGCAGAATCGAGCAGATGGCGAAAAGCTCGGAGAATTCCTTCTTGCCCAGCCACCGCCGCTTCTCGACGATCATGTAATAGGCGGACATGGCCAGCCCGCCGAAGCCCAGCAGGCCGATGATGAGGAAGCCCGTGAACAGCTCAGGGAGGCTGACTTCGCGCGCAGCGACGCTCTGGGGTGGCGGTTGATCCAAGATGGGCCTCGCGGGGATGTGAACCTGTCGTACAAGCCCGAAACGCCCCTGCAAAGGGGGATGAGGCGCCAATCAGGCAAACGCGGCCTTTTCCGCAGGTTCAAAAGCATTTTTTTCAATCCGGCGCATCGTTGGGGAAAAGAACGCAGGATTGCCCTTGACTAGCTCGCCCCCCTGCCTTAATCCGCAGTTCTCGCATGTGACGCGCCTCTGGCGCGGATGCGCTGCGGGGGAGTAGCTCAGTTGGTTAGAGCGCCGGCCTGTCACGCCGGAGGCCGCGGGTTCAAGTCCCGTCTCTCTCGCCATTTCCTTCGGGAAATCAGAGATTTATAGTTGAACAGCGCTTCTCGTCTGGGCGTTTTTCCAGGGCATCGCATGCGCTGGACCAAGCGTTCTTCTTGTTTCGCACTGGTCATGGGTCGGCGTTGCTTTGGCGCCCTGTGGCCATTCACAAGCAACGCCAATCCGCGCAAGATTACCCAGGCTGATCCACGCTTGGCTCCACCGCCCTCACCTTGTCAGGCTCCGCAAACACCATCGTCACAGGGACGTGTAGAAAAGGTTGCATGGCGACCATTGCTTTATTTGCACCGGAAGCTTATGTTGCGGCTATCGAAACTTCGGCCGACGGCTAGGCCAGCACCGTGATCTTGTCCGGCGCATTTCTATCCTTCATCCAAAGCGGCTCGATAGTCGTTCAGCTTGTCGCTGGTCGGCTCCTCTACACGTGCGAAGAAAGGGTCTCCCATGGCTACGGGAACCGTGAAATGGTTTAATGCGACGAAGGGCTATGGATTCATCCAGCCCGATGATGGCTCCAAGGACGTTTTCGTCCATATCAGCGCCGTCGAACGGGCCGGCATGAGCGGGCTCAACGAAGGCCAGAAAATCGCCTATGAGCTCGTCGCCGACAAGCGCACCGGCAAGTCCTCCGCTGCGAACCTTCGCGCCGCTTGAGAGACGGGATGCAGGCCTGAGAGCCGCGTCATCCACCAGCCTCCCTGTCCGCAGGGAGGCTTTTTTGTGTCAAACTTGAGCTTAATAAGACTGTCCGCCAAGCCGCCAACGCTTCAGCTCGCTGGGGGTGACGATGTGGACATGATCGGGATGGACCTTCTCCGCCGTGTAGATCAGATCCTTGCTCACGCCCATCGCGCTGGCGTAATCGGCAAGCTGGGCAACGAACTGGGGTGAACCAAAGGTGCGTTTCCCCGTGGCCTTTCCTGACGCGACATCGCGCGCGTCCTCGTAAAAGAACATGCGATGAATGCCCACGAGGCTGGAGGGCGGCACGATGCGCTTCTTCGCGCCCATGAAGGCGTAGACGCAGGCCGAGAAGCACCGCGCGCCCGGCACATTGACGGCGGGGCCCTGCCCAGCCTGCGTTGGTTCGATGCGCGCCACGACCGCCAAAACGCCGGTTTTGCGAAACATGCGCCCCAACCGCATGGAGGCCTCGACCCCACCGCCCGGCGAATGCAGGAAAACAATGCTGCGCACGCGCGGGTCATCCAAACGGGCAGCCACGAATTGCATGAACTTCCGGGGCGTATCGTTCTTGATCTCGCCCTCCGCGCCGATGACCTGAGGGCATTTTTCCCCGCATTCGGCGGGATCGCCAAAGGGGAGCAGCCGAAACCGCATGTCGGCGGCGAGGCTAGGCTGTACGAAGGCGCAGACCGCGAGAAGGGCCGACAAAAAGAGCGCTTTCACGAACGAGGCCGGGGACATGCATCATGCCTTCTGCATCACCATGAATCAGACCTAGGC
>CAMDOY010000015.1 GCA_945903655.1 Rhizobium sp. Q54
CCTCTTCTCCCTCGGCGTTCCCGTCACCGGCCTCGGGCTCCTGCTTGCGGCCTGCGGGCTGGCGCTGGCCCTTCTGATCATCATCGCGGTTTCCGTGCTGCGGGCGAATGGCGCGCGCGCTCTTGAGGCCGCGCTGGCGGCTGAACGTCAGCACGAGGCCGACGACAAGATGGAGGAGCTGACCCGCCTCAACGCGGAACTGACCGGGCGCCTGCGCTCCATGGCGGAGGTGATGACCTCCCGCCAGACCGATCTGGCCCGTATCATGGCCGACCGGCTCGACGCCGTGGGCGCGCGGGTGGGGCAGGGGCTGGAGCAGGGGGCCCGCTCCACCGCCGACCATCTGGCCAAGCTCGGCGAGCGGCTGGCGGTGATCGACCGGGCGCAGGAGGGGCTCACCGGCCTCACCAAGGAGATGCTGGGCCTCAAGGAAATCCTCGCCAACAAGCAGACGCGCGGCGCCTTCGGCCAGGGCCGCATGGAGGCCATCGTGCGGGACAATCTCTCCGCCGACGCCTTCGCCTTCCAGCATGTGCTCTCCAACCGCAATCGGCCCGATTGCGTCATCCGCCTGCCCGGCGACGACAGGCTCATGGTGGTGGATGCGAAATTTCCGCTGGAGGCCTTCACCGCCTTCCGCGCCGCCGATTCCGACGCCGCCCGCAAGGAGGCCAGCGCCCGCCTGCGCAACGATGTGGGCAAACATATCCGCGACATCGCCGAGCGCTATTTCGTGCCGGGCGAGACGCAGGATCTGGCTTTGCTCTTCGTGCCCGCCGAATCCATCTATGCGGATCTGCAGGAGCATTTCGACGATCTCGTGCAGAAGGCCCATCGCGCCAGGGTCATGGTTGTTTCGCCTTCCCTGCTCATGCTGGCCATTCAGGTCATGCAATCCATCGTGCGCGACCAGCGCATGCGCGCGCAGGCCCATCTGATCCAGACCGAGGTGCGCCATCTGCTGACCGACGTGGCGCGGCTGCGCGAGCGCGTCGGTAAACTCGACGGTCATTTCCGGCAGGCGCAGGAGGATGTGGCCCAGATCACCACCTCCTCGGACAAGATCGCCAAACGCGGCGAGCGCATCGACCAGCTGGAGTTCAGCGAGTCGCAGGCGGTCAAGCCTGTGGAGGCGGCGCCTGTCATCGGATCACTGTTCGACCGCGCCGCCGAATGAGGTAGCGCCTCGACCGCAACCATTGCGGCGCCTGCGCATTGATCCCCAGCCTCACCCGCTGCGGATCGCCCATGCTCGATGGATCGCTACAAGCCCAAGCTGCGACCACGGCGCCTGCGCCGCCGGGCGAGGCCATCCGCCTGCTCGGTCTTGAGTTCGCCAACCGGCCCTTGCCCGAAGTGGCGGCGAGCCTCGCCGCAAGACCTGCGGACGCCCCCTTCGCCTATGTGGTGACAGCGAATTCCCATCAACTGGTGCGTCTGTCACAGGAGGCGGAGATGCGGCCTCTTTATGAGGGCGCGTGGCTGCGGCTGCTGGGGAGCCGGGTGGTGTTCAAGCTCTGCCGCATGCTGGCCCTTCCCGCCCCTGCGGTGATTTCCGGCTACGAGCTGAGCGCCCATCTCATCGCGCGCGAGATCGACCGCGACGAGCCCGTGGCCTTGCTGGGCCTCGGCCCTCAGGGGGTGGCGAGTTTGAAGGCCCGCACCGGCCTGCGCTGCCTCGACCATCACAATCCCCCCGCAGGTTTTGAAAACGACCACGCCGCCTTCGAGAAAGCGCTGCGCTTCATCGAGACGCACCCCGCGCGCTTCACCTTTCTGGCCATGGGCGCGCCGCAGCAATGCCTCCTCGCCGACGCACTGCGCCAGCGCGGGCGGGCGACGGGCACTGGGCTTTGCATTGGCGAGGGGCTGCTGCCCCTGACCGGGCAGGAGCGCCGCGCGCCGCGCGCGGTCCAGCAGATGGGTCTCGAATGGGCCTGGCGTCTGGCGCAGGATCCGAAGCGGCTCGCCCGGCGCTATCTGGTGGAGAGCCCCGCCATCGTCGGCCTGCTGCGGCAGGAGGCGCAGGACCGGGGGCTCATCTGATCACAGGGCTTTCTGATCACAGGGCTTGGCGCCCATGGGGCGCATCCAGCGTCATCACGGGGCCGATGGGAACGACGCCTGAGGGGTTCAGGCGCTTGTGGCTCTGGTAATAATGGCCCTTGAAATGGGCGAAATCGACGGTCTCGGCGACCCCCGGCGTCTGGTAGAGATCGCGCAGATAGCCTGACAGGTTGGGATAATCCACGATCCGCCGCAGGTTGCATTTGAAGTGGCCGTGATAGACCGCGTCAAAACGCACGAGGGTGGGGAACAGCCGCCAGTCGGCCTCTGTCACCCGCGCGCCGCACAGATACCGCCGGGTCGCCAGCCGCTCGTCCAGCATGTCGAGGGTGTCGAACAGGGGCCAGACCGCCTCCTCATAGGCGGCCTGCGTCGAGGCGAAGCCCGAGCGATAGACGCCGTTGTTGAGGGTGGCGTAGATCCGCTCGTTCAGCGCGTCGATCTCGGGCCGCAGATCGGCGGGATAGTAGTCGCCCGCCACAGCGCCCACGCCATCGAAGGCGCTGTTGAACATGCGGATGATCTCGGAAGATTCGTTGTTGACGATCCGCCGGGTTTTCCGGTCGAAGAGCACGGGCACGGTCACCCGGCCGGTGTAATCGGGATGGGCGGCGCCATAGACCCCGTGCATGGCGCTGGCGCCGAAGATGGGGTCGGGGATGACGCCCGGGCCGGGGGCGAAGCTCCAGCCCTCCTCGCCCATGAACCAGTTGACCACGCTGAGGGAGATCATTCCCTCCAGCCCCTTCAGCTTGCGGAAGATGAGGGTGCGGTGGGCCCAGGGGCAGGCCAGGGACACATAGAGATGGTAGCGCCCGGCTTCAGCGCCAAAGCCGCCCTCGCCGCTGGGGCCGGGGGCGCCGTCGGGGGTGATCCAGTGGCGCAGGACGCTGGCGGGGCGCTGGAAGCGGCCGGTCTGGTCCGTGCCGCCCGCCTCGTCCTGCGTCCATTTACCGTCAATCAGCAGGCCCATGGGTCATTTTCCGATCAGAAGAGGTTGGTGATCGCGACGAAGACCGCATAGACGAAGCCCGCGCTGAGCATGGCCCCTATGGCGCCGAAGACGACTGAGGCGACGATCAGCAGTCCATCCCGCTCCACGAGGCCGAGGCCCAGCAGGCACACAGCCCAGCCCCAGGGAATCTGGCCGATGAAAGGCGCCGCCGTCAGCACGCCCAGCGCCAGCGCCATGAGCAGGGCGCCCACGGCCAGGGTGGCGCGGGGATGGCCGAGCCAGTCGAACCGGGGCTGGCTGAAGCGCTCCAGCTTTTGCAGCAGGGGAATGGCCTTGGCGGCGGCCCTCGCCAGATCCTTGCGGGCGACGGAGCGTGTCAGCACAAAGCGCGGCGCCCAGGGCGCCTTGTGGCCCATGCCGATCTGTATGGCGACGCCAATCAGCAGCAGGGCGCAGAAAATCGGAATGGGCGGGGGCATGGGGATGCAGTTGGGCAGGCCCAGAATCACGACCAGAAGCGCGAAGGACCTGTCTCCCAGCGCGCCAAGGATGTCACTGACGGTCAATCGCTCATTTGGCTCGCCAGCGAGCTTCGCCAATAATTCGGACGTCCGCATGAATTGTTACGCCAATGAGGTCGGGCACGAGACCGGAGAGGTCTTCTAGCGCGCCCTTGGGGCCGCGCCAAGGCCGTTGACAGGACCAGGGGTCGCTCCAATGCAGGGGCCGGGCCCGTACGGGGATTGCGCCGGAGGGTTGAAGTTTCAAGAAAACCCCAAAGAATTCTGCGGATTATCGCGCAATGGGGGTGGAGACTGGGGCATGATGGACCTATGGTTCCCATTGTCGTGATTCTGCTTTGATCCTCACTCCCACGACTCCGGAGCCCCCCATGTTGCGTCATATCCTCGCCTTCAGCCTGCTGGCGATCATCACCGCCGCGCCCGCCGCCGCCCAGCAGGCCAAGCAGGATTTCGTGCTGGTCAACAAGACCGGCTATGACATCAGCGAGGTCTATCTCTCGGCGGCTCATGCGGACACCTGGGAAGATGATCTGCTCGCCGACGAGGACGACAATTTCGGCGATGGGGACAGCAAGACCGTTCACTTCCAGCCCAAGGTCAAGACCTGCCTCTGGGATCTGAAGGTTGTCTATGACGAGGACGATACCAGCGCGATCTGGCAGGACATCGACCTGTGCAAAGTCTCTCGCATCACCCTGCGCTACAACGCCAAGTCCGGCGCCACCACAGCGCTCTTCGACTGAGGCGCCTTGGCAGGCCCGTTTCTCTAGGCGTCGAACCGCCGACTGCGCACCTGCTGGCGGCCTGCGATTTCGTCGCCAGCGTCCGCCGTCATCTTCACGAAGCTGAACAGGGACAGGCCCGAGAGCAGGCCCACCACCACAAAGGCCGTGGCGAAGGCCTGAACCGGCATTTGGGCGCTCTCGCCGCCCACCCAGAAGAGCACGAAGGCCGAGATCGCCACGCCGAAGCTCAGCGACAGGCGCTGCGCCATCTGGGAGAAACTGGTCGCCTGGCTCATGAGCGGCCCCTCGATCTCCGCGAAGGCGATGGTGTTGAGGGCGGTGAACTGGAGGGACCGGAAGACTCCGCCCAGGAAAATCACGGTCATCATGAAGGCGCGGCTGGACTCCGAACTGAACAGCCCGCACAGGCACATGAAGAAGCTGGCGATCAAGGTGTTCCACACCAGCACCTTGCGAAAGCCGAAGCGCCGCAGCACCTGCTTCGACATGGTGCGCATGCCCAGCGACCCCGCTGCGGACACGAAGGTGATGAAGCCCGATTCGATGGGCGAATAGCCCAGACCCTGCTGCATCATCAGCGGCAGCAGGAAGGGCACCGCGCCGACCCCGATGCGAAACAGGGAGCCGCCGGTCACGCTGACGCGAAAGGTGGGAAACTTCAGCAATTTGAGGTCGAGAATGGGATTGTCGACCCGCCGGGCGTGGAACACGTAGAGCACCATGGCGATGAGGCCGCTGACCAGCGCCGCAATGGCCACCGGATCCGCCGAGTGATGGGTGGCGAGCGCGTCGAGGCCAAAGAGCGTGCCGCACAGGCCAAGGCTTGAGAGGGCGAAGCCGCGCCAGTCGAAGCGCTTCACATTGGGCTCGCGCACATCCTCGATGAAGATGCTGACCAGGATGATGCCCAGAATCCCGATGGGCACGTTGATCCAGAAAATCCAGCGCCATGAGGCCACCGTGATCAGCACCCCCGCCAGCAAGGGCCCGATGATCGGCCCGATGAGGGCGGGCATGCCCATGAGCGCCATGGCGGAGATGAGTTCGGATTTCGCCACCGAGCGCAGAAGGATCAGCCGCCCCACCGGCACCATCATGGCCCCGCCCGCGCCCTGAATCACCCGCGCCAGCAGCAGCGTCTCGAAACTGTCGGTGAGGCCGCAGGCGATGGAGGCCAGGGTGAAGATGGCGATGGCCAGGCGGAAGACGGTGCGCGCCCCGAACCGGTCCGCCACCCAGCCGCTGACGGGCAGAAAGGCCGCCAGCGAGAGCATGAAGGAGGTGATGACGAGATGCAGCCGCAGGGGCGTTTCGTTCAGGGACTCGGCGATGGCGGGCAGGGCGGTCGCCAGCGCGGTCGAGTCGAGATTCTGCATGAACAGGGCGCAGGCGACGATCAGGGGAACGATGACGCGGCGCTCGACTGCCAATGCAGCAACCTCCGGGGGATCAGGACTGGGACCGCCCAAGTCCTAACGGGGGCGGCGGCAAAGGTCCAGCGTCACCCCTGTCCCTGCAGGCCCACCCCCGACCGGCGGGCGATGAAATAGAAGATCAGGGCGATGCTGGTCATGGCCAGACTCCACAGCAGGCCCAGCGCCGCCAGCTCCGGCCCCTGTCCATTGCCCCACAGATCAAACATGGCCACCGCCATGGTCTGGGAGCTCGGCCCAGAGAGCAGCACGGGCAGAGACAGCACGCGGGTCGCCAGCAGGAAGATGAAGAGCCAGCCCGCGATCAGCGAGGGCGAGAGCAGCGGGATCACCACCCGCCGGAAGCCCGTCACCGACGAGGCGCCGGAGACGGCCGCTGCCTCCTCCAGCTCACGATGCACCTGCAACATGCCGGCGAAGGAATAGCGCACCCCATAGGGCATGTAGTTGATGACGAAGGCCCAGACGATGATCCAGATGGTGCCATAGACGCCGATGGGCACGGTGAGGAAGAGCTGCATCACGCCCACGCCCAGCACGATGCCCGGGAAGACAAGCGGCGTCGTGGCGAGCTGGTCGAGCATGCCCGAACCCGGCGCCTTGCGCACGCTGAGCCAGGCGGTGAAGCTGGCGATCAGCATCACGGCGGTGGCCGATATCAGGGCGATCACGAAGGTGTTGGTGAGCAGCGTGATGTAGCGCGAAGAGCTCAGCACATTCTTGTAATTGTCCGGCGTGATGCGGGCGAAGGCCGCCCAGCTGAAGCTGGTGTAGAAGGGCAGCATGGAGGCCCAGATCAGGATGATCAGCGGCAGCACCAGCAGCAGCACGAAATTCAGCACCAGCAGGGCGGCGGCGGGATAGCGCCAGATGCCCAGATCCAGCTGCGCCGGTTTGAAATTCTTGCCGGTGATGGTGGCGAAGCGCTCGGCGTTGCGGGTCAGGCGCCCGTAGAAATAAAGCAGCGCCGACACCAGCACGAGCAACATGCAGGAGAGCGCGCTGGCCGAGCCCAGATCCGGCGGCATGCTTAGATGCATGGTGTCGTAGATGTCGGTGGTCAGCACATGCACGCGGCCCGGCAGGCCCACCAGCGCAGGCACTTCGAAAGCCTCCAGCGCGCGGATGAAGACGAGCATGGCCAGCGCCAGAATGGAGGGCAACGACAGGCGCAAGGTGATGCGCCGGATGGTGGCGAAGGGACCCGCGCCCGCCATGCGCGCGGCCTCCTCCAGCTCGGGATTGAAATTGCGCAGGGTCGCGCCCAGCAGCAGGAAGACCAGCGGCGACCAGAGCAGGCCCTCGATCAGGATCATGCCGCCGAGGCCATAGACATTGATGAGGAGGTCCGTCGTGCCGGTATATTGCCGATACCAGTTGTTGATGGGGCCTGATTTCGCCAGCAGCAGCAACCAGGCGCTGACATAGAGCACATAGGGCGTGCCCATGGAGATGATGGTGGTGAGATAGGCCAGCGGCTTGAAAGGCGTGTTGGTGCGCTCCACCAGCCAGGCGATGACGCCGCCCATGACCAGCGCCAGAACCGCGCTGCCCAGCGAGAAGATGAAGGAATTGATGGCGCTTTGGGCAAAGCCCCGCTGGGCCACGATGGCGCCGAACCGGTGCAGGCTGAAGGTGGTGGCGCCGCCGGGCTCGGTGACGGTGACCGCCCCATGCACGAGGAAGAGCAGGGGCGGCAGCACCAGAACCGCCAGAACAAGGCCGATCAGGGCTGAGAACCAGCGCTTGTCCCCATGGGCGAAGAGGCCGCTGAGGCGGCTGGCGCCGGGGGCGCGTGACTCTGATTTCACAACAGCGTCTGCGGGCATGCTGATGTCCTCACCTGAAATAGTCTCTGAAAACGCCAGCCCAGAGCGGCATGTTCACGTCGATCTGCTCGGGCGTGAAGGTGAGGGCCTTGAAGCGCTCCCCATCGGGCCGCAGCGAGGGATCGCGCGCGGGGACATTGGGGTCGATGGGCATGTAATCGGCGTCGCGATAGAGCTTCTGCCCTTCCTCGGAGATGAGGAATTCCAGAAAGAGCTTGCCCGCGTTCTGATGGGGGGCGTCCTTCGTCACGGAGATGACGGAGAGCACGGCCATGGCGGGGTTCAGGGGGATCCAGGCCGAGGGCGCGCCCTTGGCCGCGCTGATCACCGCATGGTTGTTGAAGATGTTGAGGGCGATGGCGTATTCGCCCGCGATCACCTGATCGAGCACCTGACGGGCCGCGACCTGAATGCCCGTCACATTCTGCTTCGCCAATTCCTTGAGATAGGCGCGTCCTTTCTCCGGTCCCATGGAGGTCAGCACTACCCCCACGAAGCCGCTAGCGGCGGAGGGGGAGGCGGCGGTGTTCCAGGCGATCTTGCCCTTCCAGCGGGGATCCAGCAGATCCTCATAGGTTTTGGGTGCGGCGGCCTTGGGCACGAGATCCGTATTGTAGCCGGGCGTCAGCACATAGAGATTGGTGGCGACCCAGTAACCCGCGTCATCGACCGCATTGGCGGGCAGGCGTTTGGCGCCTTCGGGCGTCCATTGCAGAACGAGATTTTCCTTCTTGAGGCTGGCGACCGCCGCCGTGCCATCGAAGACATCGGCCTGCACCTTGCCGGCGCGTCCCTCGTTGAGGATGCGCAGGGCGACCTCGTTGGAATCCGCACGGATATAATCCACGCGGATGCCGTATTTCTTCTGGAAAGCCTCCGCAGCCGGGCGCGCGAACTGGTTCACGATCTGGGTCGTGTACCAGACCACGCGGCCCTCTTTTTTCGCGGCGTCGATCAGCGCCTGATCTTGCGCTTGCGCAGGCGCAAGAGCCATCATCAGGCACAGACCGGCCATCACTGAGAGCGTCACCGCCGCGCCAAGGCTGCGTGCGAAAACCCGCATCGGAATCCTCCAGGCATGCGCGGCGGTCATGGCCGCCGCGTCCTTTGTTTTCAACCGCGATCAGTCGCGCTTGAACTCGCCCAGACCTGGCTTGAAGACCTTGTCGTCGAGGAACATCTTCATCGCCTTTTCACGGCCGCCTTCGGGGTCCATGTGCTTGAGCGCGTCGCTCTTGCAGTTCAGGTAATCGAGCGCCTGATCCTGCGACATGCCGCGCACGGAACGCACGGCCTCCTTGGTGTAGCGCACGGCGGCGGGGCTCTTGGCCTCGAGCTTGCGCGCCAGTTCCAGGGTGGTCGCGCGCAGGTCCGCCAGCGGCACGGACTTGTTGACGAACTTCATGGCCGCCGCTTCCTTGCCGTTGAACTTGTCGCCGGTCACGGAATAATAGATGGCGTCGCGATAGGTCAGCACCTGCGTCACCGCCCAGGCGACGAGGCCGCCGGGGATGATGCCCCAGTTGACTTCCGAGAGGCCGAAGGTCGCGTCCTCGGCGGCGATGGCGAAATCGCAGGCGATGACAGGGGTGAAGCCGCCGCCGAAGCAATAGCCATGCACCATGGCGATGGTGGCCTTGGGGAACCGCGAGAGCTTGTCCCAGCGCCAGGAATGGGCGGCGCGGCGGGCGCGGGCGCGCATGCGCGGATTGTCTTCGGTGCCGCGGAAATAGAGCTTCAGGTCCTGTCCCGCGCAGAAGTTGCCGCCCGCGCCGGTGATCACGACCACCTGGGTCTGCTCATCCTCCTCGGCCCAGTCCAGCGCCTCGCACATGTCCATGTGCAGCTGCGGGCTCATGGCGTTGCGTTTTTCCGGACGGTTCAGAATGATGAAAGTGGTCTTGCCGTCACGCTCGATCTTCACGTTCTCGAGCTGGATTACATCGTCAGTCATAGGATCCTCCCAAGGTCTCGTTTTTATGCATAGGCGCACAGCGCCGCACATGGTTGAAGTGATACACTATCGGCGTGGCGGGCCGCAACGCCGGACTCGTCAGTCCCGGCCATACCAATGGTCGGAGAGCACGAGCGGCACCTGCTTGTTGGCGGGATCGTCCCCCTGCATCACCCCGCCGTTGATGTCGATGCGGCCGAAGCGGTCGCCCTCGCCCGCCGCCGCGCCGATGCGCAGCATGACGAGGGGCTCCGTGCTGGTCACATGAAACCAGTAGAAGGTCCCGTGCGGCAGCAGCACGCCCTCGCCCGCATGGGCGATGCGCTCTTCCTTGTTGGGGCCGTAGAATTTCGCCGCGCCCTGCAGGATCACGAAGGTGTGGTCCTCGTGGGGATGGGCGTGCAGCTCGTTCTCGCCGCCGGTGGCGTAGGTCTTCAGCACCACCCACATGGATTCGGAGGCGGCGAGGGGAATGTTGGTGCGGCCCTGGATCGGCAGCTGGGCCTCCAGCTTGAAGAAGGTGGGGATCCCGCGCTTCACCTGGGCGTCGATGCTGTCATGCAGATGCTGCGAGGATTGCGCGATTGCGGCGGCCTGGGCCATGGTCTGTCTCCCTTGTTCGTCCTTGCGGCGCTTCTGCCCTGATTTATGGGCCATGGCCCATGGCGGGGTCAAGCAAGCCCGTTGAAACCCCGGGGACCTTGCTTTCGGATCGGGCGCTCGCCATAGTGCAGGCGGCCTCAGGGCGACATGATTGACGTTCAGGCGCGCAACCGGGTCCACCCGGAGCCTCAATCCCCTTGCGGGACAGGCGCGCCGGGCGCGGGGGAGACGACGGGGGAATGGCGGACAGATTGGCGCAGGCTTGGGCAATTTCAGCCGGGGATCGCAAGATCGCTCCCGGCGCGGCCTTTGGCCATGGCGCTTGCGCCCTCACCCCTCATCACCCCGATCAGCAGTCCTGATTCACGATTACAGCAACCCATCTCAGGAGAGGAACACCCATGGAATTCGACCAGCCCGAAGGCAAACCCGATCCGACCGTAGGCTGGGGCAGCGACGTCGCCGCCCAGATGCTGCAACGCTTCGGTTTTCCCTATATCAGCCTGAATCCCGGCGCGAGCTATCGCGGCTTGCACGATTCCATCGTGAACCATCTCGGCAACCAGAACCCCAGCATGGTCCTGTGCCAGCATGAGGATCACTCGGTCTCCATCGCCCATGGCTACGCCAAGGCCACCGGCGAGCCCATGGCCTGCGTGCTGCACTCCAACGTCGGCCTCATGCACGGCATGATGTCCCTCTACAACGCTTATTGCGACCGCGTTCCCATGTTCGTGCTGGGCGCCACCGGCCCCGTGGATTCGGCCCAGCGCCGTCCCTGGATCGACTGGATCCACACCACCGCCGATCAGGGCGGCATGGTTCGCGACATCGTGAAGTGGGACAATCAGCCCAGCTCTCCCGACGCCCTTGTCGAGGCCATGTGCCGCGCGAATCTCCTGACCCGCGCCGATCCGCCCGCCCCCGTCTTCATCACCCTGGACGCGGGCCTTCAGGAAGCCTCGCTCGAGCATGAGATCGTCTTCCCCGATCTCGCCCGCTATCAGCCCCCCGCGCCCCCCCGTCCCGCCAAGGAGGCGATCGCCAAGGCCGTGGCCCTGCTCCAGGGCGCCGAGCGTCCGCTGGTGCTGGTTGGCCGTTGCGGCGTCTCCATGGAGGCCTGGAACAAGCGCGTGGAGCTGGTCGAGCGTCTCGGCGCCATCGTCATGTCGGACCTGAAGCTGCGTGCAGGCTTCCCGACCGACCATCCGTCCCATGTGGCCGAGCCCTTCAACCAGTTCTCGCCCGCCACCCGCGCCATCGTCGCGGAGGCGGATGTGATCCTGTCGCTGGACTGGGTGGATCTGGGCGGCGCGGTCGGCGCCCTCAAGGGCCAGCCCCCGGCGCCGGCCCGCGTCATCGCCAACAGCCTCGACCAGATGCTGCACAATGGCGCCCACGCCAACCATATGTCGATGTCCCAGATCGACATCTTCATGGCCGCGACCACCGAGAGCGTGGTCGACGACCTGCTCGAAGCGCTGCCTGTGGCTAAGAAGTCGCCCTGGCGCGGCAAGCTGGAGAAGAAGGCCAAGCCCGTCAGCGATCCCGATCGCGTGACCATGGATCGCCTCGGCGAATTGCTGCGCGCCGCCTTCCCCGACCCGGACAAGGTGACACTGGGCGGCCTGTGCCGTGGCTGGAACTGCGATCTGTGGCCCTTCCACAGCCCGCAGGCCTATACCGGCAAGGACGGCGGCGGCGGCATCGGTTCGGGCGCGGGCATCGCGGTCGGCGTGGCGCTGGGCATGCACACGCGCGGTCGCCAGACCGTGGCGGTGCTGGGCGACGGCGACTTCCTGATGGGCGCGAGCGCCGTCTGGAGCGCGGTCCACGCCAAGGTGCCGCTGTTGATCCTCATCAACAACAACCGCTCCTACTTCAACGATGAGTTGCATCAGGAGACGGTGGCGCGTCGCCGCAACCGTCCCGTGGGCAACCGCTGGATCGGCCAGCGCATCGCGGATCCGGAAGTGGACATCGCGGGCCTCTGCACCTCCTACGGCGCGGTCGGCATCGGCCCGGTGAAGGGCGTCAAGGAGCTCGAGGCGGCCATCGCCAAGGGCGTGGCGGCCTTCAACGAGGGCCATGTGGTGGTCATCGACGTGCATGTGAACCCGGGCGAGGAGCGCAGCGCGCGCTCCACCATCGAGGATCGCAAGACCGATTGATGGGCTGACGCCAGCCTGACGACATTGAAGCGCGGCTCGAAGGGGCCGCGCTTTTTTGCTAAGTCGTCCGACTAAGCTAAACTAAAATGTCAATAGACAACTTAAAACAGGCCTGTTATGTGATTTTGTTAAGCTCAAGTCTGCTAAGGAAAACAATTTCATGGCATCCCAAAAGGACTCCCTTGCGAAGTCAACACTTACAACTCTAAGCGTTGGTCAAATGCAGGCCGGAATTTCTCGTTTAAAAAGAAGGATAAACGAAATTAAATCGTTCGACGTAAATAATATCTTTGGTCAATTTTACGCACCAGAACTGAACGCACTGGAAATTTCTATAAAAGATACGATTCAGCAAACTTTTGGGGTGGAAACAGCAGAAGCAAATTTATATTCTGGAGCCTGCGATTTTTATCGTGGTCAGTACCATCCAGGAAAAGAATTGGACGTCTACACTGTTCGTAAGCACGTTGAGAGTTCGAAACACAATTCGATAGCCCTTTTAACGCAAGCAGTAAGATCGCTTGAGGAGCGGTTATCAGATGCGCAACAATTATCAGCAACAAAAGATGCGCCTATCGAGAAGCTTAAATCATCACGCGAAATTTTCATCGTGCATGGGCACGATGTAGCTGTTCGCGAATCTGTAGCGAGCTTCTTACGAAAAATCGATCTCGAACCAATCATTTTGCACGAAAAACCAAATTCTGGTCGGACGATCATAGAAAAATTTGAAGAAAATTCAGAAGTTGGATTTGCTATTGTTTTGCTGACTCCGGATGATCTTGGCCGTTGTTTGAACGGCGAGGAAAAATTGCGCGCGCGGCAAAACGTAATTCTTGAGTTAGGCTACTTCTGTGGCCGTCTAGGGCGCAGTAAGGTCTGCGCTCTGAAAAAGGGTGATCTTGAGTTGCCATCCGATGTTATCGGAGTTGCCTATACAGATTTTGATGCCCGCGGTGCCTGGAAACAAGACCTTGCTCGCGAATTGGAAGCGGCGGGGTATGAAGTCGACTGGCAAAAAGCAATGAAGTGAAATAGGAATTTTCCAAACGCAGTAGTATGCTCAGGGCTATCAGGGTTAATCCAGAGCGATCCTTGTTAGAAGGAAGGCCAGCCCATGCAACGTCTCACCATCAGCCTCGACGACGCCATGGCGGACGAGATCGATGCCTTCATGGCCAAGAATGGCTATTCCAACCGCTCGGAAGCCATCCGCGATCTCGTGCGCGATGCGCTGGTGCGCTCCACCACCAAGGGCGTGGCCACCCAGAACTGCGTGGCCGCCGTCTCCTATGTCTATGACTACGATGGGCGGGATCTCGCCCTGCGGCTGGAGCGCGCCCAGCATGAGCATCACGACATCACCATCAGCTCCATGCGCACGCGCCTCGATCATCGCCATTGCATGGAGGTGACCCTGTTTCGCGGCCGCACGGAGCGGGTGCGCCAGATCGCCGAAAACATGATCGCGGAAAAGGGCGTGCGCTTCGGCCAGATCAATCTGGTGCCGATCCGCGCCGACGCCAGCCACCACAGCCATGGGGATGATGGGCACCATCACCACCATGATACGCCAGCGCTTTGAGAGATGTTGCTGAACGGCGGTGATTGGCCCGACGGCGCTTTCAATGAGGGTCGGCAACTGTTAGCATGGTCTAGGCAATATATCATTCTGGAGTTGCGCTGTGAGCGACGGCATTTTCATCACCCCCGGCTGGTGGGGCATGTTGGAGACGCCGGCGACCGAACCGGATTTGCAGAACCGGACGGATTGAGTCAGCAGATCTCCTTGCCGCGCGGCGGAGCTGCAACAAAGTCCAACGCGCATTGAAGGTTTTCTGCCGTTATGGCTGAAAGCATCGCGTCGAGGTCGTAGCTTGGCGCAGCGCCATCATGGGGGGCGGAAGCCTCCGCCCTGCTTGGATCGTCCTTGCAGAAATCTTGAGCCATCATGGCCTCCATGGCGAAAGCGTTTTGCTTTCCAATCACTCGATCAAAGGCCGCGCCCGCGCCTTCACCGAGGCGGGCAGGGCGATCAGCTCTTCGGCGATTTTCTGCATGCGCAGACCATCCACCGGGTCGATCTCGAAATTGCCAGCCTCCGCCTCCTTGATGAAGTCGGGATCCTTCATTGTCGCGAGGAAGGCGGCGCGAATGGCTGCGATCCGGTCGGCGGGCACGCCGGGCGGGGCGGCGAGCGGGCGCCCGAACAAGGTGCCTGCGGTGATCAGCCGGATGGCGGCCTTGTCTTCGTCGCTTTTGGCGAGGTCCTGCACGGAGGGCACATTGCCGAGATCCGCAGGCTTGGGGCCCTCATAGGCGAGGATCGAGATCTTCTTCTCGTCCAGCCAGCTCTTCTTGGTGACCTTCCAGCTCGACCAGGTGTTGTTGCGCCCGGCCACCTCACCGCGCTCCATGGCCAGATTGACGTCGTTGCCGCCGGGATAGCCCACCACGATCTTGAATTTCGTGCCCGCGAATTCATTGATCATGCGCGGGAAGGTGTCGGTGATGCCGCCGCGCCCGACTCCGCCGATGATCACTTCCTTCTGGCGGGCCTGCTCGATGGTGGTCACGCCGCTGGTGTGCCAGACCGCCAGGGTCTCCACCGTGGCGGCGATGGAGCCGATCCACTGGAATTTCGCCGAATCGAACTGCGGCCCGGGCAGGCCCACCGCCTGCAGGACTGGCAGGGCGTTCTGGATCATGCCGATATAGGTGCCGTCCTTGGGGCCGATGTTGTAGAGCCAGTTGGCCTCGGTGAGGCCGCCCGCGCCCACCATGTTCTGGGCGACCACATTGGGGTTGCCGGGAATGTGGCGACCGATGAACCGGGCGATCAGCCGCGCCTGCAGGTCATATTCGCCGCCGGGGCTGACGCCGATGAGGACGGTGACCGTCTTGCCCCTGTAGAAATCCGCCACGGGATCGGCGGCGGCGGGGCTTACGCTGGCGGCCAGCGCGAGGGCCAGGAATGAGCGGCGTGCGAAGTTCATGCGAGTCTCCCTTGCGCGCGGGGCGCGATTTGGGCGCAGTCTAGCTGCGATGGGCCCCAAAGGGAACGCTCCCACCCCGGCCCGCATTTCCCTCCATGATGGAGGCGGCGATGGATGACAGAATCAGGCGCGTGCGCGCCAAGGCGCGGCATCTGTGGGAGGCGGCGGGCAAGCCGACCACCCGCAAGTGGGATGATTTTCTGGACGAGGCCGGGGAGCTGGTGGCCATCGAGGACAGCCAGCGCGACACGCTCAAGCCCAATCCCCTGAGGGATCCGGAGGCGCGACCCTTCGGCGAGCCCGTGGAATCGCAACTGGCGGCTGGAAATCAGGGCGAATTTCCCGACCTCACCGACCAGGGCGAGAGCAAGCCCTTTCCGGGGTTCCAGAACCTGGAGAACGGGTCGCGCAAGCGCTGAGACTGGACCCTTGCCATTCCGCCCCCGCTCGTTAAATCTGCGCGCCATCATCTGGAGGAATTGCACATGCGCGCAGGTTGGTTCGAGAAGACGGGTCCGGCGGCTGAGGTCGTGCAGGTCGGCGATATGGACAAGCCCGTGGCGGGCGCTGGCGAGGTGCTGATCCGCCTGCACGCCTCGGGCATCAACCCCTCGGACTACAAGCGTCGCGCGAATGTGAAGGTCGCCCCCGAATTTCCCCGCGTGGTCCCCCATTCCGATGGCGCCGGCGTGGTGGAGGCCCTTGGGGCTGGCGTCACCGGCCTTGCGGTCGGCGACCGGGTCTGGGTCTACAACGGCCAGTGGGGCCGGGCCATGGGCACGGCTGCCGAGTATATTTCGCTGGCCCAACGCTATGTGAAGCGCCTGCCCGCCAACACGAGTTTCGTGGAAGGCGCCTGTTTCGGCATCCCCTGCATGACCGCTTACCACGCGGTGCATCTGGCGGGATCCCTCAAGGGCAAGACGGTCTATGTGCCCGGCGCCACGGGGCGCGTGGGCGCCTATGCCGTGCAATTCGCCAAATGGCGCGGCGCGCGGGTCATCGCTTCGACCGGCGGCGGCGAGGCGAGCGTCAAGGCCATTCAGGAGCTGGGCGCCGATGTGGTGCTCGACCGCAAGGCGGCGGATCTGCGCGAGCGCATTCTGGCGGAGACCGGCGGGCGGGGCGTCGATCATATCGTGGAGGTCGATCTGCCCGGCTCCATCGGCTTTGACGAGAGCATCATCGCCGAGCGCGGCGCCATGGTCTCCTTCGGCGCCGCCAGCGCGCCCACCATGCCCGTGACCCAGACAGGCCGCCGCGCCCGCAACATGAGCCTGCATTTCATCTTCGTCTACATGCTGGACGAGGCGACCTTCGAGGCCACCTGCGCGGGGATTATCGAGGCGGCGGAAGCGGGCGCCTTGAAGCACCGCATCGGCGGGGTGTTTCCGCTGGAGGAGATGGCGCAGGCGCACCACATGGCCGAGACCACAAGCGGGACGGGGCATGTGGTGGTGACGATGTAATGATTTGAATTATCTCGCGAAACGCCCGCCGCTTCCCCTCCCCCTTGTGGGGAGGGGTGAGGGGTGGGGGTCCACGCAACTTTATCGTTGGCGCCTTTGCAACCGCGCCACCGATCAGCATTCCCCGACCCCCACCCCGTCCCGCTTCGCGGGCCGACCCTCCCCACAGGGGGGAGGGTATTGTCTCTTAATTTCAATAGATTACGCTCTTCACCTCTGACACGCCCCACAAAAAAACGTCGACCGCCCCGATTGCACCACCCGCGCCACCAGCCCCCCGCATCCCGCGCGCGGGCAGGGCTCGCCCTCCCGGTCATAGACGCGGAACGTGTGCTGGAAATAGCCCAGCGAGCCATCGGCCTGCCGGTGGTCGCGCAGGCTGGAGCCGCCCGCCGTCACGGCCTCGGTCAGCACCTCGCGGATGATCCCCGCCAGCAGATTGGCGCGCGCCGTCGGCGAGCCATCCTTGCGGGCCAGCGTCCCCGCCGCCCGGCGCGGCGAGAGGCCGGCGCGGTGGAGGGATTCGCAGACGTAGATATTGCCCAGGCCCGCAATCAGCGTCTGGTCCAGCAGGGCCGCCTTCAGGGGCGCGGCCTTGCCCGCGAAGAGCCGCGCCAGCAGGGCGCCGTCGAGTTCGTTGCCCAGGGGCTCCACGCCGATGTCGCGGAAGAATTTGTGGGTGGCCAGCCCCGCGCGCGGCTCCAGCAGCATGAAGCCGAAGCGGCGCGGGTCGTTGTAGGTGATCTCCGCCCCGTTGGAGAGCCTGAACATCACATGGTCATGGGCTGGGTCCTTGGAGCGGTCGTGGTGGAACAGGCCGGGCAGGTCGCCGCCGATGCGGAAGGATCCGCTCATGCCCAGATGCATGACCAGAACGTCCCCCCCCTCCAGATCCAGCATCAGATATTTCGCCCGCCGCCCCACGGCCTCCACCAGGCGCCCGGTCAGGCGTCCGGCGAAATTTTCAGGGAAGGGAAAGCGCAGATCGGGCCTGCGCTGCTCCACCGCGACAATTCGCGCACCCGCCATGACAGGCTCAAGCCCCCGGCGAACGGTCTCGACTTCCGGCAATTCAGGCATGGCGCGCGGTCAGCTCCTGCGGGCCCTCGATTGCGGGCCCTCCTTCGCCTACATAGCCAGAAGGACTGGCGCGCGCTATGGTCAGGCCATTCGGAGTCACCCCATGTCCAGCCAGAGCCAGTCCCAGCCATCTTCATCAGACGAAACCCATTTCGGCTTCCGCAACGTGCCGCTGGGCGAGAAGCAGGATCTGGTGGACGATGTCTTCCTCAAGGTCGCCTCGCGCTATGACCTGATGAATGATCTCATGTCCGCAGGCCTCCACCGGGCCTGGAAGGATGTGCTGGTGGGCATGGTGCGCCCCTCCACCACGCGGCCCTTCCGCCATCTGGATGTGGCGGGCGGCACGGGGGACGTGGCCTTTCGCGTCATCGAGGCGGGCGGGCCGGAGACGGAGGTCACCGTGCTCGACATCAACCCCAACATGCTGGCGGTGGGCCGCGAGCGGGCGGATTCGCGCAGCCTGCCGGGCCTCACCTTCGTGCAGGGCAACGCCGAGGAGCTGGACCTGCCCGACAATACCTTCGACGCCTATACGATCGCTTTTGGCATCCGCAATGTGCCGCGCATCGACAAGGCCCTGCGCGAGGCGCGGCGGGTGCTCAAGCGTGGCGGGCGGTTCCTGTGCCTGGAATTCTCGACCGTGGACGTGCCCCTGCTCGATCGCTTCTACGAGGCCTATTCCTTCACCGCCATCCCCGCCATCGGCAAGGTGGTGACGGGGGATGGGGCGCCCTATCGCTACCTCGTGGAATCCATCCGCAAATTCCCCGACGCCCCCACCTTCCGCGACATGATCGAGGATGCGGGTTTCGCCCGCGCCTCCTGCACGCGGCTGACCGGCGGCGTCGTCGCCATTCACTCCGGCTGGAAGCTGTAACCCCCCGTGATCGGCTCCCTTTTCCACATTCTGCGTCTGGCGCGCGCTGGCTATGTGCTGGCGCACGAAGGCGTTTTCGTGAACGTCGACCCCTCGCTGGCGCCCCCGCAGGCCCGGTTCGGCCTCGCCGTGGCCCGCCTGCTGGCGCGGCGCGATGTGAAGCCCGGCGCCAATCGCCTCGCCATCGCCATAGCCCGGCTGGGCCCCTCCTATGTGAAGCTCGGCCAGTTCCTCGCCACGCGCCCCGATGTGGTCGGCCCCAATGTGGTGCGCGAGCTGGAGATGCTGCAGGACCGCATGGAGCCCTTCGGGCGCGCGATTGCGGTCAACACCATCGAGGCGGCCTTCGGGCGCCCGCTGCATGAGACCTTCATCGAGCTGGCGGAGCCGCTGGCCGCCGCCTCCATCGCGCAGGTCCACAAGGCCAGGGTGCGCGATGAGCATGGCGAGCGCGATGTGGCCGTGAAGATCCTGCGGCCGGGCGTGGAGAGCCGCTTCTCGCGCGATCTCTCGGACATGTTCTTCGCCGCCCGCTTCGCCGAGCGCCATTTCGCCGAGGCCCGGCGCCTGCGCATGGTGGAGGTGGTGGAGACGCTCGCCCGCTCCGTGCGCATGGAGATGGACTTCCGGCTGGAAGCCTCCGCAGCCTCCGAATTTGCGGAAAACAGCGCCAAGGACAAGGACTTCCGCGTGCCCACCGTCGATTGGGACCGCACGTCGAAAGACGTCTTCACCATGCAGTGGATGGACGGGATTCCCCTCTCCGACATCCCCGCGCTGGAAAAGGCGGGGCATGATCTGCCTGCGCTCGGTCGCACGGTGATCCAGTCCTTCCTGCGCCATGCGGTGCGCGATGGTTTCTTCCATGCGGACATGCATCCCGGCAATCTCTTCGTGGACCGGGAGGGGCGGCTCTGCGCGGTGGATTTCGGCATCATGGGGCGGCTGGGCCTGAAAGAGCGGCGCTTCCTCGCCGAGATCCTCTATGGCTTCATCACCCGCGATTATCGCCGGGTGGCGGAGGTGCATTTCGAGGCGGGCTATGTGCCCGAGCATCACGCGGTGGAGGATTTCGCCCAGGCCGTGCGCGCCATCGGCGAGCCCATCCACTCGCGCCGCGCCGACCAGATCTCCATGGCGAAGCTGCTGACCCTGCTCTTCGAGATCACCGCCCTGTTCGACATGCGCACGCGGCCCGAACTGGTGATGCTGCAAAAGACCATGGTGGTGGTGGAGGGCGTGGCCCGCAGGCTCGATCCGCGCCTCAACCTCTGGTCCACCGCCGACCCCGTGGTGCGCGGCTGGATCGAGGAGAACCTTGGCCCCATCGGCAAGTTGTCGGATGCGGGCCGCTCGCTCTCGCAACTCGGCCGCGCCGCCATCGCGCTTCCCGAAATGCTCGACCGGGCCGAAAGGCTGACCCGCAAGCTGGAGGAGGCGACGAAGCATGGCTTCGAACTCTCCGCCAGATCCGTCGAGGCCATCGGCAAGGCCGAGGCCCGCCGCGCCCGCTGGGGCAATGCGGCCTTGTGGGCCATCGCGGGCTTGTTATTCTGGTTCGCAGTGAAGCTTCTGGACTGAGGAGGGCGGCATGACGGGCAAGCGCATCCTCCTGATCGTGGGCGGCGGCATCGCGGCCTACAAGAGCCTCGACCTCGTGCGTCGCCTGCGCGAGCGCGGATTAAACGTGCGCGTGGTGCTGACGGAAGCCGGCGCCCAGTTCGTCACGCCCCTGTCGCTGGCGAGCCTGAGCGGCCAGGAGGTTCATCAGGAGCTGTTCTCGCTCACCGCCGAGGCCCGCATGGGCCATATCGAGCTGTCGCGGGATGCTGATCTCGTGGTGATCGCCCCCGCCACCGCAGACCTCCTCGCCAAGGCCGCCCACGGCCACGCCAATGATCTGGCCTCGACGCTGCTGCTCGCCACCGACAAGCGCGTGCTGGCGGCGCCCTCCATGAACCTGCGCATGTGGCTGCATCCCGCCACCCAGCGCAATGTGGCGACCCTGCGCGGCGATGGCATGATTTTCGTCGGCCCCGGCGATGGCGCCATGGCCTGCGGCGAATTCGGCCCCGGCCGCATGAGCGAGCCTTTGGAGATCGTCGCCGCCGTGGAGGCCGCGCTGGCTGGCGACACCGTGATTCCGCTGCCCATGGCGCAGCCGCCTGTGCTGGCGGGCCTGCGGGTGATCGTGACCTCCGGCCCGACCCATGAGCCCATCGATCCCGTGCGCTACATCGCCAACCGCTCCTCCGGCAAACAGGGCCACGCGATCGCGCAGGCCGCCGCCAATGCGGGCGCTTCAGTGGTGCTGGTCAGCGGTCCCGTGAGTGTGCCTGACCCTGCGGGCGTGCAGACCGTCCATGTGGAGACCGCCCGGCAGATGCTGGAGGCGGTGGAGGCGGCCTTGCCCGCCGACATCTTCATCGGCGCCGCCGCCGTCGCCGATTGGCGCGTGGGCGCGGCCCTGGTGGAAAAGCTCAAGAAGGGCGCCTCCGGCCCGCCGACCCTCGGCCTTGTCGAAAATCCCGACATTCTCGCCACCGTCGCCAGCCATGCCCGGCGCCCGCGCCTCGTGGTTGGCTTTGCGGCGGAGACCGAAAAAGTCATCGACCACGCGCAGGCCAAGCTGGCCCGCAAGAAATGCGATCTCATCGTCGCCAACGACGTGAGCCCAGCCACAGGCGTGATGGGCGGGGACGCGAATACGGTGCATCTCGTGAGCAAGGGCGGCGTCGAGACCTGGCCCACCCTGCCGAAGGCCGAGGTGGCCCAGCGGCTTATCGCTGAACTGGCCGCGCTCATGGGGGAGGGCGGCGCATGAACAGCACGCCCGCGATCAAGGTGACGGTGGCCCGGCTGCCCCATGGGGAGGGCCTGCCGCTGCCCGCCTATCAGACGCCGGGCGCGGCGGGTCTCGACCTTCTGGCCGCCATCGCGCCCAACGCGAAAGTGGTGATCGAGCCCGGCGCCCGCGAATTGGTGCCCACGGGCCTGCGGCTGGAATTGCCCTTGGGCTTTGAAGGACAGGTGCGGCCCCGTTCGGGGCTCGCTTTGAAAAATGGCGTGACTGTGCTGAATTCGCCCGGCACCATCGACAGCGATTACCGGGGGGAAGTGGCTGTGATCCTGATCAATCTGGGAACCGAGCCCTTCGAGATCACGCGCGGCGCGCGGATCGCGCAACTGGTCGTGGCGCCGGTCATACAGGCTTTGTTTGTCGAGGCTGCGGATCTCGCGGGCTCCGCGCGCGGGGCGGGCGGGTTCGGCTCCACCGGCGTTGATGGAGCGGGCGCATGATTCTCCTCTCCCGCCGCTGTCTTCTGGCCGTCGCCGCCGTGGTGGACATCGCGCTCCATGCGCGGCCCTCGCCGGTGGCCGCCAAGGCTCTGGCGGCGCGGCACAATCTGCCCCCGCGCCATCTGGAGACGCTGCTGCAGGCGCTGGTGCGGGCCAATATCCTTAAGGGCGTGCGCGGACCGCGCGGGGGCTACGAACTCGCCCGCGAGCGCCGCCGCATCACCATGGCCGAAATCGTCCGCGCCGCGCTCAACGAAAACGACGAAGCCGCCGAGGGGCCGGAGTCCCGGCTCATGCT
>CAMDOY010000016.1 GCA_945903655.1 Rhizobium sp. Q54
CGACAGGCAGCCCTCTTCATAGGGCGCCTTCTCCTCGGAGGACCAGAGGAGTTCGGGATTGACGAAGAACATGGGCGCTGGCGGATCGTCCTTCTTCGCCACATCGATCACCACGACACGCAGGGGCTCCGCGATCTGGATGGCGGCCAGCCCGATGCCGGGGGCGGCGTACATGGTCTCCAGCATGTCGTCCATCAGTTCGCGGATGGAATCATCCACCACCTCCACCGCTTTGGAAATGAGGCGCAGGCGCGGATCAGGCAGGCAGATGATGGATCGCAGGGCCATGGGTCGCTCGATGGGTCGAAGAATGTTTCTCTGGCCTCTGAGATAAGCTTGCGGGGGGCGCGGGTCAATTTCCATATGGTCCCGCTGTTGGCGGCGCCGCCTCGCCAGTGTACGACGCAGGCGCTCAGGAACCGGATCCCCATGCCCCGCTACAAGCTCACCATCGAATATGACGGTCGCCCCTTCGCGGGCTGGCAACGGCAGGCCAACGCCTTCACGGTCCAGCAGGCGCTGGAAGACGCCTTCCTGCGCTTTTGCGGCGAGGCCGTGGTGGTGAACGGGGCTGGCCGCACGGATGCGGGCGTTCACGCGCGGGGGCAGGTCGCCCATGTGACCCTGACGAAGGGCCGCCGTCCCTTCCAGATCAGCGAGGCCATGAACGCCCATCTGCGGCCCCATCCCGTGGGGGTTTTGGGGGTTGAGGAGGTGGCGGAGACCTTCGAGGCCCGGTTCGACGCCATCAAGCGCCACTATGTCTATCGAATCATCAACCGCCGCGCGTCCCTGACCCTCGAAAACGGCCAGGCCTGGCTGGTGAAGCACCGGCTTGACGCCGACGCCATGCACGAGGCCGCGCAACTCTTGGTCGGCAAGCATGATTTCTCCACTTTTCGGGACTCCCAGTGCCAGGCCAATTCACCCCTGCGCACCCTCGACCACATCACGGTGACGCGGATGGGGGATGAAATCCGGGTCGATGTGGCGGCCCTTTCTTTCCTGCATCGGCAGGTGCGCTCCATGGTGGGCTCGCTGGAGCAAGTGGGCTCGGGCAAATGGACCGCTGGGGATCTCGCCGACGCCCTGGCCGCCAAGAATCGCGCGCGCTGCGGCATGGTGGCGCCACCGGATGGGCTGTACCTGACGCAGGTCGATTATCCCTAATATGGACAAGTCAAAGCAAGTATTAAACTGCACAGATAAAGCTTATAATACCAATTAAGTGGATAATTAATAACATATTTTTAGTTTATTCCAAATTTAAGCTTTGACTTGAGCGTATAATTGTTTTCTATTTGCAACAGTGTCTTTCAAATTGATTTACACTACTTGCCCATTTTGGGTTCTGGTGAGATCTCTACTTGGCGTCTTGTCGACGACTCCAGGAGGTTTTGCACCATGAAAAGAACTCTGCTTTGCGCAGCCGCTTTGCTCTCAATGACTTCATTGGGTTCTGCGGCCGATCTTCCCAGCCGCGCCCTCGCCCCCGCCCCGATCTATGTGGCCCCGGCTTTCACCTGGACCGGCTTCTATGTCGGCGGCAACGTCGGCGCCGCCTGGGGCGGCCGCGAAAACTGCCCGCTCCGCAACACGTTCTACGACAACGTCTACACGCTGGACAGTGATTACCTCCCCAATTGCAACGGTGGTAACAAAGTCGGCGTCATCGGCGGCGTCCAGGCTGGTTACAACTGGCAGTTCGGCGGCTGGCTCTTCGGCCTCGAGGGCGACATCAACTGGCTCGGCCGCAACAACGGCAATGGCTATGACTTCTCCCGGTACGGTGAGCCGAGAATGGACCGTTACGATATCATCGATGATAACGACAGAACTCGTCCGCCGCGTGTCACGGTCACCAATCACACCTATAGCTGGTCGGGCAATGGCTCCGCCAACACGCTGGGCACCATTCGCGCACGCTTCGGCTTCACCACAGACCGCGCGCTTTTCTTCGTGACCGGCGGCGCCGCCTTCCGCGACGGCGACAACAGCGCCACCATCACCGACACGAAGACGGTGATCACCAGCGGAAACAGTTGGAACAGTGTTTCGAGTGGCTGGGACAATCACGAAAATCGCGAGGTCACCACCACCACCTATACCCGCAACGGCAATGGCAACAAGGTCGGTTGGGCGCTGGGCGGCGGTCTCGAATATGCCTTGACGCCGAATCTCTCCACCAAGATCGAATATCTGCACGCCCAGTTCGGCAATGGCGGCAACACCTACAGCAGCGGCCTGATCGACGATTGCCAGAACTTCTTTGGCGACAGCAAGAACTCCATCGACATCGTCCGCGTCGGCCTGAACTATCGCTTCGTCAGCGCCGCCCCCGCCCCGGTGCTCGCCCGCTACTGAGGCCTGACTGGTCTAGCGACAGGCGAATCCGCCAAAATGAGCCGCCGGGGGGAAACGCCCGGCGGATTTTCTGCGCCGCGCGGTCCAGACGCCCGCCATGCGCGCCCCCTCAGCCCCGTTTTGATTCATCCGCCTTTTGTAGTATCGGGTGCGGCATGAACCTTAACGATCGGACCGGAAACGTGAGCCAGCGCAGTCATGTCATCATCGTCGGCGGCGGCCCTGTGGGCGTTGGCCTCGCCATCGATCTCGCCCAGCGGGGCGTCAGCAGCACGCTCATCGAGCGGCGCCCGGGCATGCACAACATTCCGCGCGGCCAGAATCTCACCCAGCGCACCCTTGAGCATTTCTATTTCTGGGGCTGCGTGGAGGAGGTGCGCGCCACCCGCCTGCTGCCCACCACGGTCGCCTCCAATGGAATCATCGCCTTTCGCTCGCTAATGAACGAGCATTGGTTCTGCACCAAGGGCCGCGAGATCGTCGGCGACTACTATTTCCAGAAAAATGACCGCATGCCGCAATATTGCTTCGAAACGGAGATGCGCAAGCGGATGGCGCAACTGCCGCTGGCGGAGGCGCGCTTCGGCTGGATCCTTCGCTCCCTGGAGCAGGACGCCAACGGCGTGCGCGTCACCGTGCAGAACGAGGCGGGCGACGGCGCCACTGAAGTGCTGGAGGCCGATTACATCGTGGGCTGCGACGGCGGCCACTCCATGGTGCGCGAGACCTCCGGCATCAAGCGCGACGGCACGGATTTTGACCAGGTGATGATGCTGTCCGTGTTCCGCTCGCCCGAGCTGAACAAGATCCTGGGGGCGCGTTTCCCGGTGTGCTCGACCTATCGGGCGGTGGACCCGGCCCTGAACGGCTACTGGCAGTTCTTCGGCCGTGTGGACATGAACGACACCTTCTTCTTCCATGCGCCCGTGCCCGGCGACACCACCCGCGACAATTTCGATTTCGCTGGGCTGCTTCACAAGGTCGTCGGCGCCGAGTTCGCCTGCGACTTCTCCTATGTGGGCTTCTGGGATCTGAAGATCGCGGTGGCGGAGGAATATCGCAAGGGCCGCGTCTTCATCGCGGGCGACGCCGCCCATTCCCATCCCCCCTATGGCGGCTTTGGGGTGAACAATGGCCTCGAAGACGCCGCCAATCTCGCCTGGAAGCTGGCGGCGCGCATTCAGGGCTGGGCGGGCGAGGACCTGCTCGACAGCTATGATCTGGAGCGCCGTCCGGTGTTCAAGGACGTCGGCGACAATCTCATCGCAGCGCGAATCAAATGGGAAGGCGAGCTGAGCAATCGCCATGATCCCGCCGAGAACCCGGAGGGCTTCAAGGCCGCCTGGACCGAGCTGGAGACCGGCAATGGTCCCTTTGTGTCGGGCTTCGAGCCCAATTACGAAGGTTCCCCCATTGTTTATGGCCCCCCTGGCGGTGTCAGCAGCGCCCGGGGCCAATATATGTTCAAGGCTCGCGCGGGCCATCATCTGGCGCCGCGCACCCTCTCCAATGGCCGCAACGTGTTCGAGGAACTGGGGGGCGGCTTCGTGCTCTTCGCCTTTGACGCGCCCGCCGGGGCGGCGGAGGCCTTCGAAAGCGCCGCCCGCGAGCTGAAGATCCCCCTCAAGGTCGTGCGCGACACCTACGCCGGGGGCCGCGAGGATTTCGAGACGAGGCTGATGCTGATCCGCCCCGACCAGCATGTGGCCTGGACCAGCGATCTTGCGGCGCCAGATGCGGGCGCAGTGCTGCGCCGGGTTGCCGGGCGCGCTTGAGGCGCCCCAAAAAGACCCAATAAGCCAAGAAGGTCCCTCCCGGCTCCGGCTAAAATTAAGGCGCCGGGAGGCGCTTGCGACGCCTGACATCCAAAAATAGCCGAAATTCCCGCTGCCAGACGCCAATTTAACGCCAATCATAAAAAAATTATAAATGACCCTTAAAAAAATGAAGGGCCTGCGCCGTTTATTTATTAACCAAAGTTATTAGGAGGGCATGCCGATGCTCAACATCACTGCAAATCTTCCAGCGAGTCATTTTACGACTTCATCCTACCGCGTTCACCCCTCCACCTCATCCGCCAAAAGCGTGAGCAGGGCGGGCACGGTCGTGTATCTGTCCCCAGCCGCGCTTGAGCTCGCCCAGCAGCTCGAAGCCATTGATGCTGAACGGAAAAAGCAACAGGGGCAGCAACAGGCTCAGGATGAGGCGCCCAGCGAGGCCGAATTGGAGGCGAATGCGCTGGCCTATGAGGCCTTGGCCGCCGAAGTGCACGGCTGAAGGGCGCTCGACCCGGGCCTGTGGGAAATGAATGGCGCGCGAGCAAGCGCGCGCCAAAGACCTGATCAGGGCGTCACGAACAGACCCACCAGACCAACAACCGCTCCGAACGCAGGGAGAAACAAGAGGAAGACCAAAGCCCCGCCCGGAATTTCAGCCCCCGCCCGGGCCTTCCAGCTCTCCCATCATCCTGCCTTGGCGGAAGAGGGCCCAGAACCAGAAGCTCAACATGAGCACCGCGCTGCCGCCCACGGCCATGGGCAGTCCCATGAATGTGGCGAGCCAGCCCTGCACGAGCGCGCCAAGCGCAGGCAGGCCGTGGCCGAAGACGATGAAGAGGCCCAGCACCCGCGCGCGCATGTCGGACGACACCGCATTCTGCACCAGCGTTTGCGCGCTCACATTGCCGCACAACATGCACACGCCCATGCAGCAGAAAGCGACGGCGGCCACATTGATGTTCGGCGCTTGCAGAGCCGCCGCAACGCAAAGGCCCGTGCCAAAGGTGGACCAGACCAGCAGTTTGGTGAGCCCCTTGGTCTGACCGCGCCGCGCCAGCACGAGACTGGCGGTGACGGCGCCGACGCCAATGGCCGAAAGCATCATGGACAGGCCCGTTGGCCCCGCCTGAAACACCTTGTCCGCGATGCTCGGCAAGAGTTCGATCACCGGACGCACCAACAGGCTCGTGGCGGTGAGCAGAATCATCACAAAGCGAATGCCCCGATGATTGGCCACATAGACGAAGCCCGCCAGCGTGTCGCGCAGCAGGGAATCGCCCTTGGCCGGGGGCTTGCGGCCTTCCTCCAGATGAATGTTGCGGATGGCGAAAAGAAAATAGGCGAAGGCCAGCGCGCAGAGCAGCATCACCACGCCCGCGCCCGTCCAGATGATGATCAGCCCGGCGATGCTCGGCCCCACGATGCGCGAGGCGTTGAAGGAGGCCGAGCCCAACGCGATGGCGGAAGACAGATCATGCCGGGAGACGAGGGCGTTGACGATGGCGAGCCGCGCGGGCTGGCCAAGAGACTCCGCCGATCCCGCCAGAAAGGCCACCACCAGCAAAAGCTCGACCGTCACGAGATCCGCGATGACCAGCGCGCCAAGCATGCCCGCCAACGAGAGGACGAGCACGAGATTGATGCGTATCAACCGCATGATGCCGAAACGATCCGCCATGGCGCCGGCGAAAATCGTGAGCACGGCGGTGGGCACCAGATCGGCGAAAGCGACAGCCCCGAGCCAGACGGTGGAGTGGGTCAGATCCCAGGCGAGCCAGCCGATCGACATGCGATACATCCATCGCCCGACGCTGGCGATGAACTGACCGAGAAAGTAACGCCGGTAGGTAGGGATGCGCAAAGCGCCGACGGCCCCTCCGAATACGCGGGTTCCCAACACTGGCGGCTTCTCCTTCCTGCGCCCGAATCGGGTCACGCTCATGGCTTTGACTATATCTTCCGGGCGGAGGATACAGGTTTTTGCGCCAGCAGGCGCGAAAACGCCCGCTGCGCCCGGCGACAACCTTGGCTATGACCGCGTTCCGCCGGGCGTAAACCCGTCAGGCGGACTCAGGGAGAGGTGATGGACCAGCGCGCCTTGTCCTGAACCTCTTTGGGCGCCTCCAGCACGCGACGCAGCTTTTCCAGCACCTGCTCGCCAGTCAGGGGCGAGGCGTCGAGGCCGAGGCGCTGGATCTCCGCGATATACTCAGGGTCCTTCATGGTGGCGTCATAGGCTGCGCGCAAAAACTCGACCCGCGCCTTGGGAACCGCGCTATGCACCATATAGGGGCGACCGAACTCCTGCACGGTGGCGATCAGTTCCATGGCTTTCTTGTTCAGGGGGTCCTTCACGAAATCAAAGGCGCTTGGAACGCCCGCTTTGGTCGCCGCCGGATGCGGCGTCATGGAGAACTGGTTGATGATGCGCGCCATGCCCTTGTTGACCAGATCCGGCGAACGGGCGAACAACGAAGACCAGGCGTAGCCGCAAAACCCGTCGATCTCCTTGCGTTCCACGGCGAGAACGAGATCGGTTGTGCCCTTGTATCCCGTCACCATCTTGATTTTGGCGTTGGATAGTTTGGTGAACATGACGGTGTGATCATGGGTGGTAGCGCCGATCTGATCGCCGCCAAACACCGCCTCCTTCTCGTGCAACTCCGCATAGCTCTTCACCTCGCTGTCGCTGCGCATCACGCAAACCGTGGTGAAGGATTCGGCGCTGCCGATATATTGGAACTCGAGGGGCTTGTAGGTGATGGTCTTGGGGTCGCCCAGAATTTGCTCCACCAAGGCGCCGGGCTGCGCGGCGAGCATGGCGGTTCCATCGCGCGGCGCCACATCCGCCAGATAGGCGGCGGCGTTCTTGCCGCCAGCCCCCGGCATGTTCCGGATGACCATATTGGGTCCGCCGGGCATAAATTTGGGCATATGGCGGGCGATGACGCGCGCATAGGCGTCATAGCCGCCGCCCGGCCCCGAGGCGACGATGATGTCGAGGTTGCGCCCCTTGTAGAAGGTCGCCGCATCCTGCGCGGATGCGCGCTCTCCTGCGGCCATCGCGAAAAGACTGGCGGCGGCGACGAGGGACAGGGTGGCTTTCAGCAAGATATCCTCCTCCAGCGGGGCTTTATGACGAGGGCGATGGTAACATTTCCCCACCCCTGCGCAAGCGCGCCGAGCGCCCGCAGGAGGACCGCTTGCGCTAGAGGCCGGGCCTTTCGCCTGCGCCTGCGAACATCTGCTCCGAAGGATCCAGTCGGAAAATGGCGCAACGCACCTCGTCGGAAAGAATGAAGCTCTTGAGCTCCGCCGTGCTCATCAATGTCTCATTGATGCAGTTGAGGAAGAACATGTGCGAATAGGGCTTCTCAATCAACCTGGCGATGGAGGCGCGCAATTCGTGGAACAAATGCGCCTGTTCATCGCGGTGCGCTGCGATAAGCTTGCGATGGGCCGCATTGTAAAAACGGCGCAAGACGCCATTGGCGAGGGCCCCGCAGTCCCGGCGCAGATGTTCGCGCAAGAAGGACAGGATCGCCACAGCGCCCACGACGCCATGCTTTTGCAAGGCGCCCTGGCCGGTTTCGCAGCCATGGGCGGCGACGCCCAAACACTTTTGCAACATGTTGAAAAGAATTGATATATTCTCTTCTTCGCTGGCCTCCGCCAGCAGATCCTCAAACAGATCCGCCATCACGTCGGGGGTTATCGCCTCGAACCATTCGTTCATCATGTGGGCGCCATCCTTGCCTGATGAAGAAGACGGCTCGAAGCCGCGCCCCTTAAGCAAGGCGATGCGCTTTTATGACAATCCCGGCCCGGGAGACCCTGAGCGTCAATCGAGCCCAAGAAGCTTGGCGCCGAAACTCGCGTCATTGAGCAATTGCCCACGCGATCCCTCGAGCACGGTCCTGCCGTTCTCGATGACATAGGCGCGCTCGACAAATTCGAGGGCGCGGTGGATGTTCTGCTCCACCAGCACGATGGTGATGCCATCCGCCGCGATCTGCGCCAGCGCCTGCATGACATCCCGGATGATGAGCGGCGCCACGCCGATGAAGGGCTCGTCCAGCAGCAGAAGGCGCGGGCGCGACATCAGCGCGCGGCCGATGGCCACCATCTGCTGCTGCCCGCCGCTCAGCGTGCCAGCGGCCTGCCGCTCCTTCTCCTTGAGAATGGGAAACAGCGTGAAGACCTGCTCCAGCGATTGGGCGAGCGCGCGGCGCGGCGCGGCGAGATAGGCGCCCATCTCCAGATTTTCGCGCACGCTCATATCCACGAACAGCCTGCGCCCCTCGGGCACCAGCGCCATGCCGCGCGAGAGCCTGCTGTTCACGTCGCTGCGGGTTTCATCGCGCCCGTCAAAGGCGATGCGCCCGGCCTGCGCGGGATAGTGGCCAACGATGGCGCCCAGCGTGGTGGATTTGCCCGCGCCATTGGCGCCAAGCAGGCCCACTTTCTCACCTGCGGAAATCGACAGGCTCACACCCCACAGCGCCTGCAGGGGACCATGGGAAACTTCGAGATCATCCACCCGCAGCAGAGTCATTTGGCCTCCGTGGCGGCATGCCCGAGATAAGTCGTCAGCACCTTCTCATCGCGCATGGCCTCCGCCAGCGGCGCGTCCGCGATGACCGCGCCATTGTCGAGCACGATGAGGCGATCCACCACCTGCGCCAGCGCGGAAAAAATATGCTCCACCCAGATGACGGTGATTCCATAGTGGTCGCGGATGTCGCGAATGTGTTTCACGAAGGTCGCGATCTCCACGGTGGAGAGGCCCGAGGCCACTTCATCGACCAGCAGCAACTTGGGTTCCGCCGCCAGCGCGCGCGCCAGCTCCAGCGCCTTCTTCTGCTGCAGGCTCAGCAGTTCCGCCTTGCGCTCCAGCAAGCCATCAAGGCCCACATAGCGGGCGAAGACATCGGCCGTGCGCATGGCGTCCACCAGCGGCGTCTTGCTGGCGCCGAAGGTGCGGCCAATCGCGATATTCTCCCGCACGGTGAGTTCGGCGAAGGGGCGCGGGATCTGATAGGTGCGGCCAATGCCCAGATGGGCGATTTCATCCGCACGAAAATCCGCGATGTCCTTGCCCTCGATCAGGATGCGCCCCGAACGCGGCCGATAAATGCCGGAGATGAGATTGAACAGCGTCGTCTTGCCCGAACCATTGGGCCCCACCAGACCCACGATCTCGCCCTGCCTGATGGTGAGGCTGACATTGTTGACGGCCACATTGCCGCCAAAGGCCATGGTGGCGCCTTCGCAAGCCAGCACGATCTGATTTTTGTCGATGGCGCGCCGCGCCAGCGGCAGCTCGTCACTGACCGCGCCCGTGGAGGCAGCCACCTCGAAATGGCTTTCACGCGAAAGCCAGAAGAGGCTGCGATGCCCGGTGATCCATTTGGCGCGCAGCAGGCCGCCGGGCAGGAAACGACCGATCAGCATGATCATGAGGCCAAGCACAGCCTCGCGCAGATGGGAGAGCTTGACGAGCAGCGCCTGTTCCAGCGAGGCGAAGAGCACCATGCCCACCAGCGGCCCCAGCAGCAGGCCCGAACCGCCGAGCAGAGCGCCTGCGATAGGCACCAGCGCGACGCCCAGATTGAACATGGTGTTGGGCGCGATATAGCTGAACTGCCAGGCCTGAATGGCGCCGGCCATGGCCGCGAAACCAGCGCTCAGCGTGAGGGTCGCGAGCTTGAAGACGAAGAGGCGAATGCCCGCCACTTCCGCCACCTGTTCATCGTTGCGGATGGCGCGCAGGCCATAGCCAAAGCGCGAACGCATCAGCCACAGGGTCACGGCGATGGTGAGCGCCGCCAGCGAAGCGGCCATGTAGAAGGCGGGGACCAGGACATAATCGGGCGGCAGGGTGATGCCATCGCTGCCACGCGTGAGGCCATCGAAATTATTCGCCAGCAATTCGCACAGCGGCACGATGGCGAGAGTCGCAAAGGCGAAGTAATCGCCCTTCAGGCGAAACAGCGGCAGAGAGACCAGCAGCGCCGCCAACGAGCCGAAGAACACCGCCGCCGCAAAGCTCGGCGCCAGCGGCGCGCCGCGCGTCAACAGAATCGCGAAGGCGTAGGCGCCGATGCCGTAGAAGGCGAAATGGCCGAGATTGAGATAGCCCATCTGGCCATTCACCCAATCCCAGCTCTGCGCCATGACGAAGGAGATCATCAGCGCGAGGACAAAGGCGGTGAGATAGGAGCCCGCAAAGGCAGGAATGGCCGCGACCCCCGCAGCCAGCGCCAGAGCGCAGCCATAAAGGACGATGCGGGGCATGGGCGCCCGCGCCTCGTCAGCTGGGGCCTTCTGACTCACGCCTTGCGCCATGACGCCAACCCACGGGGAAAGACGACGAGAATGATCAGCAGCAGGATCACGCTGATGGCGGGCGCCCATTTGGGGGACCACAGGAAGGCGGTGAAGGCCTCCGCCACGCCCAGCATCAGGCCCGCGATCATGGCCCCCGCCAGATTGCCAATTCCCCCCACCACGATGATGGTGAAGGCCCGCACCGTCAGGCTGAAGCCCATGTAGGGATCGACGGGATAGATGATGGCGTAGAGCACGCCCGCCACGCCCACGAGGCCCGAACCAGCGGCGAAGGTCAGCGCCCGCGCGCGCGGGCCGTTCACGCCGCAGAGCGCCGCGCCAAAGGCGTCCTGCGTCACCGCGCGCACGGCTTTTCCGAACCAGGCGTATTTCAGATAAAAATGCAGCGCGAGCGTCAGCGCCACGATCCCCGCGAGAATCCAGATCTGCGCCATGGGCAGGATGATGTCGCCCATTTCCAGCATCTCCGAGCGCACGGGAATGTTGCGCTGCTGGGTGCCCGCCGCAAAGCCCGTGAGATCGCTCATCATGATCAGCGCGCCCGTGGTGATCAGCACGGTGCCGATGGTCTCGTCATGCTTGCCGCGCCTCGCCAGAGGCCGCAGCAGCCCCGCATGGAAGAGATAGCCGAAGGCGAAGACGGGGATCACGATCATGGGGATGATGAGCACCGGGTTCCATCCGGTCTTCAGGAAGATCAGGCTCGCGACGACGCCGGAAATCGCGAGCAAGGTGCCATGGGCGATGTTGAGAATATGCGCCACGCCATAGACGAGCGACAGGCCGAAGGCGACCAGCGCATAGATGCCGCCCAGCAAAACGCCGTTCAGCAGCACCTGGATGAAAATGTCCAACGGCATGGCCTGCGATCCCCCCCCCCCCCGGCCCCATGGGGGCCACGCCGGATCGTGATACGCCCGGTCAGACCGAAAAGTGACGAGACCGCCGCTCCAAGTCAATAGCCGCCCCGCACGACAACGCCTTTGTTCCTTGACAGTGAACGGGGATGTGAAATCATCCACCCCAAGGTCACCAGAAGCTGATCAAGGAGGAACAGCATGCAGCATAAATGGATTTGGGCGGCGTCTTTGGCCGCCGCGATGATGGCGGCGAGCCCGGGCGCGCTTCAGGCCAAGCAGAATTCCTGCGACGAGCCCATCGTGATCGGCACGACGATTTCCATGTCCGGCCCGCTGGCGACGCTCACCGGCAACTGGGACAAGATGACCAATATCTTCGCCGAGGAGATCAACAAGACGGGCGGCGTCAACATTTCCTCTTGCGGCAAGAAGGTGCCGATCAAATTCGTGATCTATGACGATCAGGGCAATCCCTCGACCGCCGTGAGCCTGCACGAGAAGATGGCGACCGTGGACAATGTGGATTTCTTCGCGGGCACGGACTGGACCTTCGTGGTCATGCCGGTGTCCACCGTGGCGGAGAAGCATCGCATCCCCATCATCGGCGGCAATGTGGCGACGCCTGCAGCCTTCGAGCGCGGGCTGAAATATTTCTGGTCGACGCCCTATCCCATGACCTTCAACTGGGACGCCAACTATTACGACATGGTGAAGAACGTCGATCCCAAGCCCAAGACCATTTTCTGGATCACCCAGGACAATCCGGTTTACAAATCCGTGCGCGACATCTGGGCCAAGAAATACGAGGAAATCGGCATCAAGATCGTGGGGGATGAGACCTTCCCGAACGACCTGAAGGATTTCAGCTCCATCGTGCTGAAGGTGCGCTCGGCGAAGCCCGACATCATCTACATCAACTCCTTCGACAATGTGGCGACGCCGCTGATCCAGCAATTGCGTCAGCAGCGCATCAAGGCCATGGGCATTCACTTCCCCATCGTGTCGCTGGAGCTGGGCCGCCAGACCAAGGCCTATGGCGGCATCGAGGGGATCACGGGCGTCGTCGGCTGGATTCCCGGCGTGAAGAGCGAGTTCGCGGACTTCATGAAGACCGTGCTCGACAGGTCCGGCGTCAACGTGCTGGAGAGCGCGACCGTCATGCCGCGCTTCACCTCCTACATGCTGATGATTCAGGCCATCGAGAAGGCGGGCGCCGTGGATCGGGAGAAGGTGCGCGAAGCCCTCTTCAAGGGCGCCTTCCGCGGTCCCACCGGCCCCATCACCTTTGACGAGAAGGGCCAGCCCGACACCAAGACCCTCGTGACCCAGAACATCGATGGTCAACCCGTGGTGGTCTGGCCGCCGGCTCTGTCCACCGGCAAACTCAAGTGGCCCGCGCCTTCCTGGCAATAGGGGCTGCGGCGTGAGGTTCAGGCGCTCGGGGCACACCCTGGGCGCCTGACTTGCTTTCAGCGACCCGCGACGCCCAGCAGAGCCGCCATCTTTTCGGGCGCAGCGGCCAGCTCCCGGCTCGGGCCAGAGAACACGATGCGCCCGCGATCCAGCACAATGGTGTCCTCGGCGAAATCGAGGGCCAGGCGGGCGTGCTGCTCCACCAGCATCAGGGCGGTGTCGCCCTCCTTTTTGAGCCGCTCGAGCCCGTCGAGCACCGCGTCCACGATGACGGGCGCGAGGCCCTCCATGGGCTCGTCCATGAGAATGAACGAGGGATTGCCCATGAGGGCGCGGCCAATGGCGAGCATCTGCTGCTCGCCGCCCGAGAGCTGGTCGCCCCGGTTTTTCCGGCGGCGGGCGAGAGACGGAAAGAACTCATAGACCCGCTGCAGGGACCAGCGGCCCGCCCTTTCAGCGACGACGAGGTTTTCCTCGACCGTCAGGGATTTGAAGATCTCGCGCTCCTGCGGCACAAGCGCCAGCCCCAGCAGGGCGCGGCGATAGGGGGGGAGCTTGCTGATCTCCTCGCCATTGAAGCTGATGGAGCCGCCATGCATGGTGGTGTGCCCCATGATGGTGGAGAACAGCGTCGTCTTGCCCACGCCATTGCGACCGAGCAGCGCCAGGGTGGCGCCGGGCGCGAGACTCAGCGAGACATTGTCGATCACCACGGTCTCGCCATAGCCCGCCCGCACATTGGTGAGCACGAGGCCTTCGCTCTTTGCGCTCATCAGTGTTTGCTCTCCCCAAGATAGACTTCGCGCACTTTGGGATCGTCCGCGATCTGCGCAGGCGGCCCCTCCACCAGCACGGCGCCCTGCACCAGCACCGTGATGCGTTGCGCGACGCGGAACACCAGCTCCATGTCATGCTCGATGAAGAGCACGGCGATGTCGGCGGGCAGTTTCTCGATGGTGTCGATGATGGCGCCGGTTTCGATGGGCGGCACGCCAGCGGCGGGCTCGTCGAGCAGCAGGACCTTCGGCTTCAGCGCCAGCGCCATGGCGATCTCGATCATGCGCTGGCGGCCATAGGCGAGTTCGGTGACCGGGCGCAGCGCCTCGGTGGCGAGGCCCAGCGGCACGAGCAGGTCATAGGCCTCCTCGATGAGGGCGCGGTGGTGACCGGCGGGCCGCAGCAAATCATTGGCGACGCCCTCGCGCTCAGCGATGGCGAGGGTGACGTTTTCCAGAACCGTGAGCTTCTTGAAAAGCGCGCTGATCTGGAAGGTGCGCACCAGCCCGCGCTTGACCCGCTGGGCGCGCGTGAGGGAGGTGATGTCCTCCCCGCCCAGCAGGATCTGCCCGGAGGTTGGCGCCAGCACGCCCGTCACCAGATTGACGAAGCTCGTCTTGCCCGCCCCATTGGGACCAATGAGCGCATGGCGGGCGCCGCGCTCCAGCTTGAAGTTGATGTCGCTGGCGACCGCGAGGGCGCCGAAGGTCTTGCACAGGGATTTCGTTTCAAGAGCCAGAGCAGTCATCAGCGGCTCCTCCAGCGGTCCAGAAACCGTCCGCATACGCCCAGCACGCCGCCACGGGCGAAGACCACGACGAAGATCATGAACAGGCCGATCCAGAAATACCAGAAGATCGGATCTATCTGCGAGAACCGATCCTGCGCGATCATGTAGAGGGGCACGCCGATGAAGGCACCATAGAGCTGCCCTACCCCGCCAATCACCAGCATGATGATGAGTTCGCCCGACTTGCTGAGCGCCAGCGTATTCAGCCCCACCAGCGCCGTCGTTTGCGCGATCAGGGCGCCCGACAGGCCAGCCAGAGCGGCGGAGATCGTGTAGATGACGATCTTGCGCTGATCGACCGGGGCGCCGATGGCGTGCATGCGATTGGTGTTCTCGCGAATGCCGGTCAGAGAACGCCCGAAGGGAGAATAGACAATGTTGCGCGCGATGAGCCAGCCGATGAACAACACCAGGAGGCAATAGACATAGGCAGTATGGCCAAAGAGATCGAAGCGGAAGACGCCGAAAATCGGATCGATCTTCATGCCCAGAAGGCCGTCCGATCCGCCAGTCACCGAACTCCACTTGTTGGCGAGCTCCTGCAGGAGCGCAGCGACCACCAGGGTCTGCATCAGGAGCGTCAGTCCCGCCGTGCGCAGAACGATCATGCCGGACGCGAAGCCAACGACGGAGGCGGCGGCGGCGGCGACGACCAACTGGCTCAGGGGCTCCTGCCAGCCATTGGCCGCCATGATCCCCGCCGCATAGGCGCCCACGCCAAAAAAGGCCGCATGGCCGAGCGTCACGATCCCCGCGAAGCCTATGAGCAAATCGAGCGAGAGGGCGAAAAGGATCGTCGCGAAGATCTGCGCCCCGAGGGCATGGTAGCCATCAAAGATAAAGTAACAGCCCGCCGCCAGAACCCAGGGCAGGGCTTCATACCATTTGAAGCGATGGCGACGCGCGAAGGCGTCGATGACCGCCTTACGGTCCACGGGGGAGCCGGGAGACACGGAGTCCGTCATGCGGATTGACCAAAAAGGCCGCGAGGACGCCAGAGCAGAATCGCCATGGTGATCGCGTAGATGAAGAAAGCGCCATATTGGGGCGCGAGATATTTGAAGGCCGTGTCGCTGACGCCCACGATCAGCGCCGCGACGAAGGGACCGCGAATGCTGCCCAGGCCGCCAACCGCCACCACGATCAGGAAATAGACGAGATATTCGAGCGCATAGTTCGGGCCGACATTGAGAAAGTCCGCGCCAAGCCCGCCACCTAGCGCGGCAAGGCCGCTGCCAAGGCCAAAGGCTATGGTGAAGAGCCGCGAGGTGTTGATGCCCAGGGTCTGCGCCATGCGCAGATTGTCGACGGATGCGCGGATTTGCGCGCCGAATCTTGTGCGCTCGAGGCCCAGCCACAACGCCGTCACCAACAGGGCGCCGCAGAGGATGAGGAAGCTGCGATAGGTGGGAAAATCGCGACCCATGAAATTGATCTGCCCGCGCAGCACGGCGGGCGGCTCCAGCGATTGCGACACGGGCCCGAAAAGCCATGTAGCCGCGCCCACCGAGGCGAAGATCAGACCCATGGTCATGAGCACCTGATCGAGTTCGTCGCCGCCATAGAGGCGCCGGTAAAGCAGTCGTTCGAGAATGAGGCTGAGAACCACGCAGATGACGATGGCGGCGATCAGCGCCAGCCCGAAGGGCCAGTTCTGCTGCTTCATCAAAAGCACAAGCGCATATCCGCCAGCCATGGCGAAGGCGCCGTGGGCCAGATTCACGAATCCCATGAGGCCCATCGTCACCGAGAGGCCCACTGAAATCAGATAGAGCACCATGGCCATGGCCAGGCCATGAAACAGAATGCTGATGGTGATGGAGAGCGTTTCACTCATGGCGCAAGCCGACGCGGGCCCCTCGCGGAGCCCGCGTCGATGATCTTATTTCTTGGCCGGGTTCAGGATCTTCCAGGGATCCTTCACATCGGGGATGGTGTCGATGTCGACATTGATGAGCTTGCCATCCTTCATTTCGCCGCGGCGGATGTAGACGTTCTGCACGATGTCGCGCTCGACCGGATCGATGGAGATGGGGCCGCGGGGGCTCTTGTCGCTCTTCCAGGTGGAGAAGAACTTCATGGCCTCGTCGCCGGTGAACTTGCCCTTGGTGGCGTTGATCATGTCGAAGACCATGTCCATGCCGTCCCAGGCGTCCACGGAGAGGAAGTCGGCGATGGCCTTGCCCTGATATTCCTTGTCCCAGGCCGCCAGGAAGGCCTTGTTGGCGGGACGGTCGGCGGTGCTGGTCCAGTTGCCCGCGCTGATCACGCCATCGCCGACTTCGCCGATGTTGGGGAGCTCTTCATCGGGCAGCAGATCCTGCGTCGCGACGATTCTGGTGCCTGCCGTGCGCACGCCCAGATCGCGAATCGCCTTCAGCATGCCAGAGGCCTGCGCGCCAGCGGGCACCCAGAGGAAGGCGACATCCGGCTTTGCGTCCTTGATGCGCTGCACGAAGGGCGCGAAGTCAGGGTTGGCGGGCGGGAAGCGCAGGGCGCTGAGCACCTTGCCGCCGCCCTCGGTGAAGCCCTGGGTGAAGGCGCCTTCCGCGTCATGGCCGGGGATGAAGTCGCTGACGGCGGTGATGGCGGTCTTCCAGCCCTGCTTGGCGGACCATTGGCCCATGGGCACGGCGAACTGCCATTGAGTGAAGGAGACGCGCACCACATAGGGAGAGATGCGGGTGATGGCCGAGCCCGCCGCATTGGTGATGACCAGGGGTGTCTTGGCCTCGGCGGTCAGGGGCGCCACGGCGGCGGCCACCGGGGAAGCGACGATGCCAAACAGAAGCTGCACGCGCTCGCGGGTGATCAGCTCCTGGGCGACGCGCTTGCCGGTCTCCGGGTTGGCGCCGTCATCGCGGCGCACCAGCTCGATCTTGACGCCCGGGGGAAGCTTGCTCTGATTGAGCTTGAGGTAGAGATCCATCCCCTTTTCCATCTCGTCGCCTTGTTGCGCGAGAAAACCGGAATAGGAGTTGATGACGCCAATCTTGATGGTCTGCGCATTGGCGGCGGCCGACAGGGCCATGGCGGCCACGGCGCCGAGCAGGGTTGCCTGGATCGTTTTTCCCAACATGCGGGCTTTCCTTCCTCTGAACATCGCTATCCTGCGACAGAAGCTGCGCAGGGCTGACCGGGCGCAGTTGACGGGAAAATAGCCGAAGCCAGACTTCTTCGCCAGTGGGATCAGCGACAGGCCGCGCATTCAGGCCCGATCCTCCTCAAACTACAACCAAAGTCTGACAACAGCAGGCCCTTGGGTTGTCAAAAGCCTCAGGCCAAGCCAGATTGGCCACAAATGAATGGCCAACCGCAGTTCTGCGGTGGAGGCCATCGGCCCGGCTGCGCTTTCGGCTTCACCAAAAGTTGATCATCTTGTCAGTCGGGGGACATGGGAAGGAAAGAGATGTTTTCACGCTGGAAGGTTCTGCATGGCGCCGTTGCAGCCGCCCTGTAACCCCTTCCGCCAACCGGGGCTGGAGGCCCTCCCATGAAATATACATTGTCCGGAACCATCATGCAGACGGTCTCCATCGATCTCGCCCCCGGCGAGGTCGTCTATAGCCAGACCAACAGCATGTGCTGGATGAACGACTCCATCGAGATGAACACCCATACCGGCGGAGGGATCTTTTCAGGTTTCATGCGCAGCTTGGGCGGCGGCAGTTTCTTCATCACCGAGTTTACCGCGCGCGGGGCCGGTCATGTGGCCTTCGCGCCGCGCTTTCCCGGCACGATCATGCCCGTGGCGCTGGCGGCGGGTCAGTCCCTGATCTGCCGCAAGGAGACCTTCCTCTGCGCGGAAAAATCCGTGACCCTCGAACTGGCCTGGCAGCAACGCCTGGGCGCCGGGTTCTTCGGCGGCGAGGGCTTCATCCTTCAGAAGGTCACCGGCCCTGGCACAGTGTTCCTCGATCTGTCGGGCGAGGTGGTGGAGAAGGATCTGGCGCCGGGAGAGCGCCTGCTCGTCAATGTGGGCCATGTGGGCGTGATGGACCCCACGGTGACCTTCGACATCCAGATGGTCAGCGGGTTCAAGAACATATTGTTTGGCGGCGAGGGGCTGTTTTTCGCGACCCTCACCGGACCGGGCCATGTGGCTCTGCAATCCATGCCGATCATGAACCTCGCCGAGGAGATCGGTCGCTATCTGCCCGGTCGCAGCGAGCCCAGCAGTTCCAGTTCGGTGGGCGGCGCCGCAGCAGCGGTAGCTGTTGGCGGCCTTCTGGGCGGGCTCTTTGGCGGCGGCGCCTCCAAGGACGACACAGAGGCTTGAGGCGCCCATCGCAGCACATCAACGGGCGCGGATCCCGCAGGGGAGCGCGCCCGTCGCGGTTCAGGCCTGCTTCGCGGCCTGGATCGCGCGCCAGACGCGCTGGGGCGTCAGCGGCATTTCCACATGGCGCACGCCCAGTTCCGCCAGCGCATCGACCACCGCATTCACCGTCGCGCCCAGCGCAGGCGTGGTGCCGCCCTCGCCGCCCGGACGAATGCCATAGCGATGGCTGGTGGCGGGAACCTCCACCAGCTCGGTCTTGTAGGATGGCATGTCGGAGGCGCGCGGCATGGTGTAGTCCATGAAGCTGGCGGACAGCATCTGCCCATTGGCGTCGAACTGGGTATGTTCGAGCAGCGCCTGCCCCGCCCCCTGCGCCACCGCGCCATGGGTCTGGCCGTGCAGGATCATCGGATTGACCGCGAGCCCCACGTCATCGATGCCGAACCAGTCCACGATCTTGACCTCGCCGGTGTCAGGATCGACCTCGACCTCGCAGATGTGAGTGCCCGAGGGAAAGGCGCCGACCTTCACCGTGTAATCGCCGGTGCCATCGAGCTTGCCCTTGAGATTCTCCGGCAGATCCTCCCGGGTCGCCGCAGCCTTCGCCACATCGAAGATGCCGACGCTGAGATTGGTGCCCTTGACGCTGAAGGTCCCCTTGGCGAATTCGATGTCGCCCTTGCCAGCTTCCAGCAGATGGGCGGCGATGTCCTTGCCCTTCTCGATGATCTCATCGGCGGCGATCCCCATAGCGAGGCTCGCGATGCGCATGGAGCGGCCCGAATGGGAGCCGCCGCCCGCGCTCACCCGGCGCGTGTCATGGGCCACATAGTCCACGGTCTCGAAGGGCACGCCCAGCCAGGTGTTGAGCAATTGCGCGAAGCTGGTCTCATGCCCCTGCCCGCTGTTCATGGTGCCCAGCACCAGTTCCGTGCGGCCCTCGGGCTGGATCGTGACCTCGGCGCGCTCACGCGGGGCGCCGCCTGCGCCTTCGATGTAATTGGCGAGGCCCAGGCCCCGCAGCTTGCCGCGCGCCTTGGCCTGCGCCCGGCGCTTGGCGAAATTGTCCCAATCCGCCAGCTTCAGCGCCATGTCCATGACGCGCTCATATTCGCCATTGTCATAGGTGACGCCCACCGCATTGGTGAAAGGCATGGTCTCCGGCTGGATGAAATTGCGGCGGCGCAATTCGATGGGATCGAACCCATGGAGATCGGCGGCGAGATCCACGAGGCGCTCGATCACATAGATCGCCTCGGGGCGGCCCGCGCTGCGGTAGGGGGTGGTGGGCACCGTATTGGTCAGGACGCCACATCCCCTGAAATGCACGGCGGGGATGTTGTAGACCCCCTGCATGATGCCAAGCCCCTTGCGCAGGGGCGTGAAATGGGTGGCGTAGGCGCCGAGGTTGCTGAGGTTCGTTCCCCGCACGGCGAGGAACTTGCCGTCCTTGTCCAGGGCCAGCTCCACATTCACATCGAGGTCGCGGCCCTGATAATCCGTGAGGAAGCTTTCCTGCCGCTCGCCGACCCATTTCACCGGCCGCCCCACCTGCTTGGCGGCCCAGGGAACCAGCGCATATTCGGGGAAGAAGGTGTTGCGCGTGCCGAAATTGCCACCCATGTCGCCGCACCAGGCGCGCGTCTTCTCATAGGGATGATCGAGGGTGCCCGCGAGCTGGGCGCGCTCGCGCACCACGCCGGACCCCGTGCCCGCATGGACCGAGAAGGTGTCGGTCTCAGCGTCATATTCGCCAATGGTTCCACGCGGCTCCATGGGGCTGCCGGTGACGCGCTGGACCCAGGTATGCAGCTTCACCACATGGGCGGCCTTGGCGAAGGCCGCGTCGGTGGCGGCCTTGTCGCCCACTTCCGCGTCGATGGAGACATTGGTGGGGCAGTTCGGCCACAGGCGCTGGGCGCCGGGCTGCACGGAGTCCACGGAATTCACGATGGCGGGCAGCGGCTCGTAGGCGATCTCCACCAACTCCGCCGCATCGCGCGCCTGAGTCTGGGTCTCCGCGATCACCATCACCACGGCCTCGCCGACGAAATGGACAATTTTCGAGGGCATGGCCTCGTGCTCGGTCAGATAGACCTGATCGCGCAGGCGAAGGGTCACGTCCGGAGAGCCTACCCAGCCGGGATTGTGGGGAATGGGCTGGCAGCCCGCCGCGACAAGATCCGCCCCCGTATAGACGCCCAGAACGCCCGGCGCCGCCTTGGCGGCGGAGACGTCAATGGAGAGAATCAGCGCATGGGCGTGGGGCGAGCGCAGGAAGGCGGCGTGGGCCACATTGTCCGGGAATTGATCGGAGCCATACTTGCCGCGCCCGCGCACGAACCGCAAATCCTCCTTGCGCAGCACCGGATCGCCAATGCCGCCCATTTCCACAACCGCGCTCACCATGTCGTTTCTCCCGTCTTCGAACGCCGCGCCGCCGCCTCCCCAAGGGAGATTCGCGGCGCAAGACGCCACTTGTTTGCGAGCAAAGGCGGATTTCGCCGAAGAAGGCCGCCTGGCCCTGTTCTGATGGTCCCGAAAATGAAACCGCCCCCTCGGGGGCGCTGCGACGATGTTAAATCAAGTTGGAGCTTTGAGCCAGCGCAGAGGACGGGGCACGGGCGCCGCGTTTTCGCCGTGCCCGGCCAGCAGCGCATTCAATTCATGTCGGATCCCGCTGGCGGGGTCCTTGCCAAAGCCCCTTTTTTCCGGCTCAAGTCTCCCCAGCAAATCAGGGGAGACAACACACATGCGATCCATCATTGGCCGGGCCTTCGCGGCGGCTCTCGTTCTTGGCGCCGGGGCGTCCGTCGCCCGTGCGCAGGTTCCGGCGGATTTTCCCAACAAGCCGCTGAAGCTCATCACCCTGACCACGGCGGGCGGAACGCTGGACATTCTGGCGCGGATGATCGCCGACGACATCGGGCGCCAATGGGGCCAGCAGATGATCGTCGAGAATCGCGTCGGCGCGGGCGGCAATATCGGCGCGGAGGCGACCGCGCGCTCGGCGCCCGATGGTTACACCATCGGCATGGTCACGGTGTCGAGCCATGGGATCAATCCCACGCTCTACGGCGAACTCATGCGCTATGACGCGGTGAAGGATTTCGCGCCCATCATTCTGGCGGCGGAAACCAAGAATGTCGTGGTGGTGCATCCCACCATTCCCGTGAAGAATGTGCCGGAGCTGATCGCCTACGCCAAGGCCAACCCCGACAAGCTCTCCTTCGGCTCGGCGGGCACGGGCACGACGCAGCATCTCGCCGGTGAAATGGTGAAGATCATGACCGGCGTGAAGATGCAGCACGTGCCCTATCGCGGCGCC